>NZ_BAAAUV010000011.1:0-117391 GCF_039534125.1 Actinocorallia longicatena
GCCGCCGGGGTCGCCGCCACCGGCCTGGCGGCGGCCGCCATGACGGCCGCCGGGCGGCTGCACGCCCCCGCGGTCGCCTCGGCCGTGCTGGTCGGATCCGCCGGAGCGTGGGCGGGCGCGGGGGCCCTGCTCGCCGGGACGGCGGTCCTCGTCCTGCTCGCCTTCGGAGTCGAGCGGGCTATTCCGCGTCCGACGGCCGCCACGTGAGCATGCGGCGCAGCCGGATCTTGGAGCGCTGCCAGCGGCGGTCCAGCGCGTCGTGCTCGCCGGGGTGAACGAAGGTCAGCAGCCGCAGGCCCCGGACGGTCTCGAGCACCACATAGAGATCGTCCCGGGTCTGCCGGTCGTCGGCGCGGTCGCCGAGGAAGGTCCGGCACAGCTCCACGAAGGTCGCCGTGACGCCGCGTTCGAACGCCGCGACCTGCTCTCGCAGCTCGGGGTCGGTGCGGGCGGCCATCCACAGCTCCATCGACGCCTCGAACAGCGCGCCCTGATGGACCTCCCAGATGAGGTCGAGGGCGTCGCCGATCCAGTCGTCCGAGGCCTTGAGCGCGGCGAGCCCGCTGGCGACGAACGCCTCGGCCCGCTTCTCCGCGAGATGCTGGACGGCCGCCAGCACGAGATCGTTCTTGGTCGGGAAGTGATGGACCTGCGCTCCGCGCGAGACCCCGGCACGTTCCACGACGCGCGTCGTGGTCGTCCCCTGGTAGCCGTGCTCGACCAGGCAGGCGACCGTGGCGTCGAGCAGCGCCCGCCGGGTGGTGGCGGTGCGCTCCTCCTGGGTGCGGCGGATGACGACCATGCGCCGAACATACAGGACGGCCTGTATGTTCGCCCTTCCCGCTCTACGCCTGGACGGGGAAGATGCTGAGGACGTCGTTCATCCGCCCCACCATCACCTCTTCCACGCTCGTCGACATGATCTCCTCTTCGGCGCGCCGCCGCGCCCACCGGGGCGTCGGTAGGGCCAGGTCGTTGACCCGGTCCCAGCGGTCGGTGAGCTGGTGGAGGGTCTGCCTGGCCTCGCCGAACGCCTGCCCGTTCAGATCGACCTGCCAGGCCTGCCTGGCCTGCGTCCGCAACGCCCCGTAGCTCTTGGCCGACAGCGCGGCCCGTCCCGCGCGCCGGGCCGGTGCCACGACGCACACCAGCGCCATCAGCAGCGTCGCGCCCATGCCGAGCCCGCCCGCCGCCATCGGCACCGGGGCCGAGGCCAGCACCAGGCTGCCCGCGACCCCGCTGGCCAGCACCGCCGCCGAGCACAGCAGCATGTTGACGATCCGCCACAGCCGGACGATCTCCTCCTGCTCGCGTGCCGACGCCGCGCACTGCTCTTCGATCCGGTGGAGCTCCGTGCAGACCGCCACCCGCCAGCCCGTCTCCTGAAAGTCACCCATGCGGGCCACGATGCGCCGGGGCCCAGGCGCTCCGCAGCCGCTTGACCAATACATTGAAACCCATGAGTAGTGCACTGGTTCTGGGCGGCGGCGGAGTGGCGGGCATCGGCTGGGAGGCGGGCCTGATCACGGGACTGAAAGCGGCCGGGGTGGATCTCACCGAGGCCGACCTGATCGTCGGGACCTCGGCGGGCTCGGTGGTCGGCACCGTGATCGCCCAGAACGCCGACCTGACGGAGCTGGTCGACAGGGTCGCGGTGGCCGAGCAGGCCGCGACGGGCGTCCAGGTCGACATGGACAAGGTCATGACCGCCTTCGCGATCATGTACGACAGGACCCTCGACCGGGCCGAGGCCAAGCGCCGGGTGGGGGCGCTGGCGCTGGAGATCACCGGCGGCGGGGAGCGGCTGGCGCAGATCGCCGAGCGGCTGCCCAGCCAGGAGTGGCCGGAGCGGCCGCTGCTGATCACCGCGGTGGACACCGCGACCGGCGAGCTGAGGGTCTGGGACGCCGCCTCCGGCGCTGGCCTGGCCGAGGCCGTCTCCTCCTCCTGCTGCGTGCCGTGCGTGTTCCCGCCCGTGACGATCGGCGGACGCCGCTACATGGACGGCGGCGTGCACTCCATCAGCAACGCCGACCTGGCCAAGGGCGCCGACCGGGTCGTGGTCATCGAGCCGATGGCCCATCTCACCCCGCGCTCGGTCCTCAAGCGCGAGCTCGAGGCGCTCGGCGAGGCCAGGATCGCCACGATCGGCCCCGACGCGGCCGCCGTCGAGGTCTTCGGCGTGGACGTCCTCGACCCCTCGCTGTGGCGTCCGGCCTTCGCCGCGGGGCTCGCCCAGGCACCGGCCGTGGCGGCCGACGTCGCAGCGGCATGGTCCGATAGTTGAAGATAGAGGGGTGACTCTCGCAGATCTGCTCCCGGAGGACGGCGACCCCGACAAGGCGTTCGAGGCTTTCGCCTCCTGGACGCTCGAGCGGGGCCTGACCCTGTATCCGGCGCAGGAAGAGGCGCTGATGGAGCTCGTGACCGGGGCCAACGTCATCCTGGCCACCCCCACGGGCTCCGGAAAGTCCCTCGTGGCCGCGGGCGCGCACTTCGCCGCCCTCGCCCGCGACGAGTGCAGCTTCTACACCGCGCCGATCAAGGCCCTGGTCTCGGAGAAGTTCTTCGACCTGGTCGAGCAGTTCGGCAGCGAGAACGTCGGCATGATGACCGGCGACGCGTCGGTGAACCCGACCGCGCCGATCATCTGCTGCACCGCCGAGGTCCTGTCGGCGATCGCGCTCCAGGAGGGCGACCGGGCCGACATCGGGCTGGTCGTCATGGACGAGTTCCACTTCTACGCCGAGCCCGAACGCGGGGTGGCCTGGCAGATTCCGCTGCTGGAGATGCCGCAGGCCCAGTTCCTGCTGATGTCGGCGACCCTCGGCGACGTCGCGATGTTCGAGACCGACCTCACCCGGCGCACCGGGCGCCCGACGGCGGTGGTCAGGTCGGCGACCCGGCCGGTGCCGCTGGAGTACGCCTACAAGCTGACCCCGCTGCACGAGACGATCGAGCATCTCCTGATGGAGAACAAGGCTCCGGTCTACATCGTCCACTTCACTCAGGTCGCGGCGATCGAGCGGGCCCAATCGCTGATGAGCGTCAACGTGTGCTCCAAGGAGGAGAAGGCGCGCATCGGCGCGCTGATCGGGCGGTTCCGGTTCACGACCAAGTTCGGGAAGACCCTGGAGCGCCTGGTCAGACATGGGATCGGGGTCCACCATGCGGGGATGCTGCCCAAGTACCGGCGGCTGGTCGAGCGGCTCGCCCAGGCCGGCCTGCTGAAGATCATCTGTGGGACCGACACGCTGGGCGTCGGCGTCAATGTGCCGATCAGGACCGTGCTGTTCACCGCACTGTCGAAGTACGACGGCCGCAGGGTCCGCCGGCTGCGCGCCCGCGAGTTCCACCAGATCGCCGGACGCGCCGGGCGGGCGGGCTTCGACACGGTCGGCTACGTGGTCTGCCAGGCCCCCGACCACATCGTCGAGAACCACAAGGCCGTGCTCAAGGCCGGGGACGACGCCAAGAAGCTGCGCAAGGTCGTCAAGAAGAAGCCGCCGGAGGGCTTCGTCTCCTGGGACGAGGAGACCTTCACCCGCCTCCAGACGGCCGAGCCCGAGTCGCTGCTGTCGCGGTTCGAGGTCTCCCACCACATGCTGCTCGCGGTGATCAACCGTCCGGGCAACGCCTTCCAGGCCATGAAGAAGCTGCTCACCGACAACCACGAGGACCGGGCCAGGCAGCGCGCCCACATCTCCCGCGCCATCGCGATCTACCGGTCGCTGAAGGCGGGCGGGATCATCGAGGAGCTGACCGTCCCCGACGAGGACGGCCGGTGGGCCCGGATCACCGTCGACCTCCAGCAGGACTTCGCGCTCAACCAGCCGCTGTCGACCTTCGCCCTCGCCGCCCTCGAACTCCTGGACAAGGAGTCGGTCGCCTACCCGCTCGACGTCGTGTCCGTCATCGAGGCCACCCTCGACGACCCGCGCCAGATCCTCGCCGCCCAGCTCAACAAGATCAAGGGCGAGGCCGTCTTCGAGATGAAGATGGAGGGGATCGAGTACGAGGAGCGGATGGAGCTGCTCCAGGAGATCGACTACGAGAAGCCCCTGGAGGAGCTGCTCGAGGGCGCCTTCGAGATCTACACGCGGGGCAACCCGTGGGTCGCCGACCATCCGCTGCGGCCCAAGACCGTGGTCCGCGACATGTTCGAGCGGGCGATGACCTTCGCCCAGTACGTCCAGTACTACGAGCTGGCCAGGTCCGAGGGGATCGTGCTGCGGTACCTGGCGGGGGCGTACAAGGCGCTGTCGCAGACCGTCCCGGACGCGGCGAAGACCGAGGAGCTCCAGGACCTCATCGAGTGGCTCGGGGAGCTCGTCCGGCAGGTCGACTCCTCGCTGCTCGACGAGTGGGAGCAGCTCGCCAACCCGGCCGACGAGCCCGAGAAGGCTTTGGAGGAGCGGACCACCGCGGTCACCAGGAACGTCCGGGCCTTCCGGGTGCTGGTCCGCAACGCGATGTTCCGGCACGTCGAGCTCGCGGCCCTGCGCCGCTACGACCTGCTCGCCGACCTCGACACCGGCTGGAGCCGCGACGACTGGGAGGACGCGCTGCTCGACTACTACGACGAGCACGCCGAGATCCGCACCGACGGCGACGCCCGCGGCCCCAAGCTCCTCCAGATCACCGAGGAGGACGGCGTCTGGCACGCCCGCCAGACCCTCCACGACCCCGACGGCGACCACGACTGGTACCTGCTGGCCGACGTCGACCTCGCCGCCTCCGACGAGGCCGGCACCGCCGTCCTCCACATCGCCGAGTTCGACCGCCTCGACTAGGGAGAGTCCCCTGGCGGGAAGGCCGTCAGGTGCAGGGCGCCGAGCATCCGCCAGGTGTGGGCGGCGAGCTCGTCGGCGGTGCAGGGGCAGCGGCCGTGCAGCCAGTCGCCGATCAGGCCGGTGAAGGCGCCGGCGACCGCCGCGGCGGCCACGGCGTGCGCGGGGGACGGGCCGAATCTGGCCGCGCGTTCGGCGCGGCTGCGCTCGGCCAGTTCGGAGTGGAGCACCTGGCCGAGGGGTCCGCCGCCGCCGGGACCGATCAGGCTGCGGTAGAGCCGGGTGTTGAACCGGATGGCCTCGAAGAGCTCGGCGATCTCCGGGGGCGGGTCCTTGGGGAAGTCGGGCCGGGAGTGCAGGGTGTCGACGGCCTGCCGGACGATCTCGGCGCAGGAGTCGACCGCGAGCGCGTTGAGATCGTCGTAGTGCAGGTAGAAGGTGGTCCGCGCGACCCGGGCGCGGCGGACCACGTCCGAGACGCTCACCTCGGCCAGCGGGGCCAGCGCGCACGCCTCGCGCAGAGCCGCGTGCAGGCGGCCCTTCGTCCTGGCGATGCGCGGGTCGGTCACCTGGCCAAGAATACGAACAAAAGGGCCACCGCGGCCGGGACCGCCTGAACGAACAGGATCCTGCGGTTCGCCGTGGCCGCCCCGTAGATCCCCGCGACGATCACACAGGCCAGGAAGAAGACCTCGGCGCCGAACTCGTCCGCGATCAGCCCCCAGAAGAGCCCCGCCGCCAGGAACCCGTTGTAGAGCCCCTGGTTCGCGGCCAGCGCGGCACTCTCGGCGGCGAACTCGGGCGTCGTGCCGAACGCGGCGCGAGCCCGTGGAGTCCGCCAGAGGAACATCTCCAAGATCATGATGTACACGTGCAGCACGGCGACGGCCGCGACGAGGATTCCGGCGATGACGCCCATGACAGACCTCCCACTTTCTGAACAACTGTACAGAAAGTGGGAGGCGATGTCCCGTTCAGAAGTCGGCGCGGTGGTCCTCGGCCCATTCCCGGTAGCCGCGCGGCGCCCGTCCCGTGATCCGCTCCACGGCCGGGCTGACGGCGGCCGGCCCTCCGGTCGTCGCGGCCATGAGGTCGAACAGGGCGTTCACGAACGCCGGGTCCATGAACGCCGACATCTGCTCCCGGACGGGCGCCGGGTCGAGCTCCTCGAACGACAGCGGCCGCCCGAGGGCGTCGCCGAGGATCCGCACCTGCTCGACCTGGGTGAGCGGCTCGGGCCCGGTCAGGTCGTGGATCTCGCCCTCGTGGCCGTCTTCGGTGAGCACGGCGGCGGCGACCGCGGCGACGTCGCGCTCGTGGACCGGGGCGCTCGACGCCGCCGCGTAGGGCCCGCGCACGACGTCGCCGTGCTGGAGCTGCATCGCCCAGGTCAGGGAGTTGATGGCGGGGAAGAACAGGCGCAGGAAGGTGAAGGGGACGCCGGACTCCCTGATCGCGTCCTCGACCGAGGCGTGGTAGGCCGCGATCGCGTCGGGCTGGGGCGCGGCGCCGTCGATGATCGCGCCGGAGGACAGGAAGACGATCCGCCCGGTCCCGGCGGCCGCCGCCGCCTCGATCAGGTTCGCGGCGGAGAGCGGATAGGGCAGGACCAGGAAGATCGCGCGCACCCCGGCGACGGCCGGAACGAGGGTGGCGGGGTCGTCGAGGTCGCCCCGGACGACCTCGACGGAGGCCGGCAGTCCCGCCTTCTCCGGCGTGCGGGTGAGGGCGCGGACGGTGTGCCCGCCCGCGACGAGGGCCTCGACGGTCTGGCGGCCGAAGTGGGCGGTGGCTCCGATGACGAGGATCATGCCGGCTCCTTCACTCGGGGATGTGTCACTATTCTATCAGAACGGAATACTTCGTTCCATATGTCGGAGGTTCGATACGGTGCCGGGATGAGACGGCTCTCGCTGATCGCCATCGCGGCCCTGCTGGTCGCGGGCTGCTCCGGCCCGTCCGCACCGGAGCGTCCGACGCCGACCTCTTCACCGCCCTCGCCCTCGGCCTCGCCCGGCGCGGAGGTGGTGGGCAAGCGCCCCCGGGGCAGGCTCGACACGCTGACGGTCTCCTCGCCCGCGCTGGGGCGCCGCGCCCTGGTCTGGGTGCTGAAGCCACGCGGATGGACGGCGGGTTCCACCGGCTGGCCCGTTCTCTACCTGCTGCATCCGTGCTGCGGCCCGGAGAACGGCTGGCTGGTCAACGGCGGGGTGGAGCGGCTGACCGCCCGGCTGAAGGCCGTCGTGATCATGCCGGAGGCCGACCGGATGGGCTGGTACTCCGACTGGAAGGACGGCCCCGCGTGGGAGACCTTCCATCTCACGGAGCTGCGCGGGCTGCTGGAGCCCCGGTACGGCGCGACCGGGCGGCGGGCCGTCGCGGGCGCCTCGATGGGCGGCTTCGGCGCGATGTCCTACGCCGCCCGCCATCCCGGCCTGTTCGCCGCCGCGGCCTCCTTCTCGGGAGTGCTCGACACGACGCTCGACCGCGCCGGGTTCGGCGAGTTCCTGTCCGCGGGCGGCGCCGACCCGGACCGGCTGTGGGGCGACGACTGGGCCGCCCACAACCCCAAGGACCTCGCCGCCCGCCTGAAGGGCGTCGCACTGTTCGTGTCCGGCGGCGACGGCAGGCCGGGACCGCTGGATCGGAAGGGCGCGAGCTCCCGGGGCGACGCCGAGGCCGCCGTCACCGCGCAGAGCAGATCCTTCGCGAGGGCCGCCGCCTCCGCCGGCGCGCGTCTCCGCACCGACTTCTACGGCAGGGGCCGGCACACCTGGCCCTACTGGTCCCGCGGTCTCGCCCGCGCCCTTCCGATCCTCTTTCCCGGAGCGGTCAGGACAGGGCCGCGGTGACCGAGTCGATGGTCCAGGGCTCGGACGTCGTGTGCTGCTCGCCGAGCTGCCAGCCGGTGCACGGCGAGATCAGTCCGCCCTGGACGGCGTAGAGCTGCCCGGTGACCGTGCAGTCGGCCTTCGCGAGGTAGGCGACGAGCGGCGAGATCTGCGACGGATCGAACTGCGGATCGGCCATCATGGCGTCCAGGCCGGGGGTGGCGAGCGTCAGCCGGGTCCTGGCCACCGGGGCGATCGCGTTGCAGCGGACCCCGTAACGGCCCAGCTCGGCGGCGGCGACCAGGGTCATCGCGGCGATGCCCGCCTTGGCGGCGCCGTAGTTCACCTGGCCCGCGTTCGGCAGGAACGTGCCCGACGCCGACGCCGTGTTGATCACCGAGGCGTTGACCTGCTCACCCGACTTGGAGGCGTTCTTCCAGTACTCGGCGGCGTGCCGCAGCACCGTGAAGTGCCCCTTGAGGTGTACCGCGATCACGGAGTCCCACTCGGCCTCGTCCATCTGGGCGATGAACCGGTCCCGCAGGATGCCCGCGTTGTTGACCACGACGTCGAGCCGCCCGAACTCGGCGACGGCCTGCCGGACCAGGCCCGCGCCTCCGTCGAAGGTCGCGACGTCGTCGGTGTTGGCGACGGCCTCGCCGCCCGCCGCGATGATCTCGTCCACGACCTGCTTGGCCGGGCCCGCGTCGGACCCGCTGCCGTCGTTGCTCCCGCCGAGGTCGTTCACGACGACCTTCGCGCCCTCGCGCGCGAACAGGAGCGCGTGCTCCCGCCCGATGCCGCGCCCGGCGCCGGTGATGACCGCGACCCTGCCGTCCAGTGCTCCCATGTGCCCTCTCTCCTAACCGATCTCGGCGAGGCCGTCCTTGATGACGATCCCGCCCGGGGTGGTGGACTCGAACCCGTAGGCGCCGCCGCCGAGGTCGAAGATCTTCGTGGTGACGTCCTCGCCGGGCAGGACGGGCTTGGAGAAGCGCACCGCGAGCCGCTTCAGCCGGGACGGGTCGCCGGCGGCGACCGAGGAGATGACGGCCTGCGAGGTGAAGGCCATCGTGCACAGGCCGTGCGCGATGATCCCGGGCAGCCCGGCGGCCTTGGCGAATTCGGCGTCGAGGTGGATGGGCATCGGGTCGCCCGAGGCCTCGGCGTAGCGGAAGGTCTGGTCGTCGTCCACGTGCTGGACGACCTCGGCGACCGGATCCCCGGTGGCCGCGAGGGTGTGCGACGGCGCCATCTCCCCGGCCGAGTCGCCCGCGGGGACGCCCCGGAAGAACGACACCATCCACTGCTCGTTGACCAGGTCGCCCTCCGCGGTCCTGGTCTCGATCCGGACGCTCAGCGTCGTCCCCGACGACTTGGACGCGTACCCGGTCGCCTTCGCCCGCGACACCAGCGACATCCCCGGCACGATCGGCCGGTGGAACACCATGTCCTGCTCGCCGTGCACGACGAAGGGGATCAGGTCGTGCGGCACCACGTCGAGGACCGGCTTCAGCATGCCCTCGAAGACCGGCACGATCGCGAACACCGGCGGCGCCAGCTCGCCGTTCGCGTGCTCGGCGATCCGGTCGTTGGTGGCGTTCGCGTACGCGACGGTCCGCTCCCGCTCCACCTTGAACTCGAACGGCTCGGTCCAGACGCCCAGCGCCTCGGTGTTGAACCCCATCTGCCCTCCTCGGCAAGAAACATACAGCCTTGACTGTTTCTTATCGGTTGGCCTAGCGTCAAGCTCATGAGGACCTATGTGATCGGCGTCGGGATGACGAAGTTCGAGAAGCCCGGGAGCAGGGAGTGGGACTACCCGGACATGGCGCGTGAGTCCGGGACGAAGGCCCTCGCGGACGCCGGGATCTCCTACGACAAGATCGAGCAGGCCGTCGTCGGTTACGTCTACGGCGAGTCGACGAGCGGGCAGCGGGCCGTCTACGAGCTCGGGATCACCGGCATCCCGGTGATGAACGTGAACAACAACTGCTCGACCGGCTCGACCGCGCTCTACATGGCGCGGCAGCTCGTCAAGGGCGGCCTCGCCGACTGCGTGCTGGCCCTGGGCTTCGAGAAGATGCAGAAGGGCTCACTGACCTCCTCCTACGAGGACCGTGAACAGCCGATGCTCAATCACTAGAACATACCTTGAGGTAATACCTCCGTCCATAGCGCCTGACCTGCATGAGCAGTCCTCATAGCGGATTAACGACTCAGCCCCCGCCCCGATCATCGGGCGGGGGCTGAGTGCTGTCTCGGCCGACGTGCTGATTCAGACGGGGCTGAGGTTCCTCAGCTCGCGGACTGCCGGAAGAGTTCGGGCGTCCGGCGGGGTGACGTCGAGGATGCGGCGGGCGGCCAGGACGACGCGCTTGATCCGCCTGTTGGGCGGTAGTGCGTCGACGATCCTCAGCGCTTGCTTGGCGGCCTCGTTGGGGTCGTCGCGAGCGTTCAGCATCGCGCCGTGCAGGTCCAGTTGGACTGAGGTGTAGAGGTGGCGTTCGGGGGTGTAGAAGCGGAGCGCGGCGGACTGCGCCACGCTGGCCTCGTCGGGCCGTCCGGCGAGCGCGTAGACCAAGCTCTGATCGAAGTGGAGGAGCTCGTCACGCTGCGACTGATCGGCGGGGATCTGGCCGAAGGCGTCCTCTGCCGTGCGCATGGCGTCCACGGCGGCGTCATGGCGGCCCATGAACGCGAGTACTTCTGCCTCGACCGTTGCCGCGTAGACGCGAGTCGTACTGGCGTTGCCCCCCGCGAGATGAAGTGCTTCGCGGCTGAGGCGCAGGAGCTCCGACAGATCCTCGCGTGGTTCGACGACTCTCGTCGTCACCTCCCATGACCGGACCCAGGAGGACAGGAGCGCATCTCCTGAGCGGTCGGCCTGGTCGCGGGCGATACGCCACCAGCGGCTGGATTGGCGGTAATCGCCTAGCTGGAGGGCTGAGCCTGCGATCAGATAGGCGAGCTTCGCGGCGGCTCGCGCGAGATCGCGTTCGATCTTGACGGGCTGGGGCTCGGCGAGATGCGGGGCGATCTCGGCCCAGTCGCGTGCGAGATTGGCTAGGACAATCTCCGGAGTGTCCAGTGCGTAGCTGCGTGCGTGGACTTCATAGCCGGAGGCCCAGTCATCGAGCATCGCCTGAGAGATGGTCGCGCCCGCCAGACGGGGCTGACTGGTGTGCCACGCCTCGGTGAGTGTGGCGAGCACTGGTGAGACAACGGCGCTCGCGGCTATGGCGCTCGCGTTCTGGATGGCTTCACGACGTTTCACGTCTTCGGCGTCCTCACCTGCGGGTGTGGCCGGTACGGCTGTTTCCACCGTACCGGGTGCATCCGGGAACAGGTCGTCGACGTCGAGGCCGAATGCAGCGGCATAGGCCGCCGTCCAATCCCGAGGATAGTGATCTCCTCGTTCCCAACCGAGGATCTGACGGGTCAGCGACTGCGTGGAACGGCCGGAGATTCCACAGACTCGATGCAGCTCAGCGGCCAATGCGGGCTTGTTCCATCCTCGGGCCTCTCGCTCGGCCTGAATGCGGCGAGCCCATTCAGGCCGGGTGTCCTGCGTGGTCATGGTGCACCTCGTCTGCATACCCCGACACCTGCCCCGACACGCGGTGTGTCGGGGGCCTTATCACCAGTATCGGTCTCCCCTCTCCAGGGTGTCCGGGACTTCACTCATGTCAAGGGCGTCCGGTGCGCCGATGAGACATGACGGGAGTCTGACGATGGCGGAGCGAGAAGTCTCGACCGGTGTATCCACCCTGCTTGCACTGCTCGAAGCAAGGCTCAGGGCGTTCGGTCTGGCTGTCGCCGTTGGCGAGTCCTCGCTGATCGCGAGGAACATCCGCGAATCGGAGGGTGCGACGGCGGCGGGAAGGGCGATGAATCCCGGCCTGCGCCAGGAGGTCACGTGCCAGCCGGACGCGGCGGGAGTGCCGTGGTGGTTCTGGGTCTGGCAGGGGCCGACGCGGGATGCTCCGGGGGAGTTGGAGCCGTTGTGTCCGGCGGCCAATCTGGAGTGGGCGGCCGAGCGCATCACTCGGGTGCTGGCGATGCCGGAGGGGCCGCCGTGAGGGGTGCGGATCACCGCTGGCATCCGGATGACGCGGAGGTGCTCGCGGCGTATCTGCGGGCGGTGGTGAACGTGTATGAGCCGTGGACGGAGTCCGATGTGGTCGAGCCGCAGGAGCGGATACGCGCGCAGTACCGCGTGGGTCAGGCCCGCGAGCAGTTGGCGCGCATCGAGGACCACGGACAAATTCGAGGGCAACCCTGACCCGTACCGGAAGGCCGTTCACGGCCTGAGGAACGGAAGCAGGGGCGGCAGCCCCGTTTGTCCCCCGACAGCAGAGGTGAACCGTGCACGCTGAGGCCCCACCAGATGATCATGAGTGGATCGGACAGGGCTACATCTATTCGCCTCGGGCAGCGGCTGAGGCCGTGGAGATCGGCGCTGGCACGCTGCGTGCCTGGGCCAGGGCGGGCTTGCTGCGGTATTCCGTCGTCGGTCGGCGGTATCTGCTGCACGCCAGTGACGTGGATCTGCTGCTCACCCTGCGGCTGGATCACGGTGTGGCGGTGCCTGAACTGCGGCTGGTCCTGCTGGAGCGGACGAACCGTGAGCTACGGGGAACCTGCGAGCGGGTGCGTCGTCCGGCCTAGCTCGGCCGGGCCAGCGCAGCGCACGCCCGCCGCTTGCGGCGGGGCGTGCGACTGCGCGGTAGGCCCGGACCGTTGCGACAGCCGGACGGGAAGCACCCGCGTTGACCGGGACCCCGTGGCGTCACACATGCATGTTTCCCCCGAGAGTCCGGCATCGCGCGGATAGTCCGGTGGACCGGGGAACAGTGCCGGTCGGCGGGTCCGGGTCGGCCCCCAAGGCCGCACGCCCGGACCCGGCGAACCGGCTGCGGCCCGTCAGGGCCGCCTAGAACCTGTAAAGAAACTCCTCGACAGATCGCGGTCTCGTGCCGGTCGTGACTACGTTGCGTGCTCGGTCTTCCTGCGGAGTCGGCGGGCGGTTTGGATGCGGTTGCGGACCTGTTCGGCCCAGAAGTGCTCGCCGTTGAGCAGCCCGGAACCGACATAGCGCCAGTCGGCGAGGGTGAGGTGATCGGGGTTGGGTTCGGGGCGGCCTGCGGCTTGGCGGGCGAGCGCTGCGGCGTGGTCGGCTCGGGCTCGACGTAGCTCGGTGAGGGTGACGGAGTAGTGGCGTGACTTGCTGGAGAAGTGTCCGCCGTAGCCGAGCATGTGGGCCCAGGGCTGCAAGCGGAGTGAGCGGTAGGCGGGGATGTCGGCGAGGGCGAAGCATGTCCAGATCATGCGGCGGGCGTGCTCGGAGACGCGTAGCTCGGTGATCTGGCTGGCGAACCGGATTGGCCGGTCGACGGTGCCGGAGTCCTCGGCTCCCTTGGTGGCGTACTTGGCGATGTAGCGGGCGACGTGCTTGTCGGCGATGCCGTCGAGTTCGGTCGAGACCTGGATGGGCTGGACGTCGAGTTGGGTTCCCCAGCGCAGTTCGAGCGGCGGGCTCTGCTCGTCGGGGTGGGGAACGGAGACGGTGACGGCTGCCGCCGCTGTCTTCAAGGCGCGTTCGAGCAGAGCGTTGTTTGCCCAGCTCGGGGGAGGCTCGCCGGCGCCGATGTTGGTGCCGTCGAGGCGGACGACGGCATGGAAGTGAATGAGTCCGCGGCGCTGGTATTCGATGACGCGGGCGTAGGAGATCCGGGCTTGCTGTCGGAGCGCTCGGTGGGTGATGCCCAGTTCGGCCGTGATGACCTTGGGCAGGGTCAGGGTGAGCTGGCGCCAGAGTTCGGGGGCGTGGGCGTTCCACAGGACGGCGGCGGGGTAGTCGTAGCAGTCGGGACAGATGGGCTGGCCTACGGCGGGGTCGTCGTCGGCGTGGCGGAGCGCGCACCCTTCCGGCCGTCCGTGAGGGCAGAGCGGCCGGTCTCGTCGGGGACGGCAGGGCAGGAGTGTCCCGGCCCGCTTCTTGCGGGAGTGGACCGGCCCGAAGGACGGGGCGGTCAGGGTGAGGAACGCCCGGGGATGGGTGCTGACCGTCTCGGGGACGGTCTTGCCGCCGGTGAGCCCGGAAATGATCAGGTGGTAGGTGTCATCGCGGTAGACCTCGGCGCATGCGGCGCATCGGGACGCGCGGCGGTTGCCGCACGCGGTGAGCAGGTAACCCGTGGGTTCGTCGTCGGTGCTGTAGGACTCGATCAGCTCGCCCGTGGTGCCGTCCACGGTGAGCCGTTCCCCCTGGAGCCGGACGGGCTGCTCACACCCTCCGGTCGCGTTGATCATCTGCTTCCATCGCCCGAAATCCGGCATCACCGCACGCTGAACGGCTGCGGCGATCTCGGGCGGAATCTGCGGGCCGCTCACGCGACGTCCCGCGACTGCTCGTCGTCCTGGCCCTCGTCGAGGAAGGTCACTTGGAAGATGGCGGCGACTTCTCGCCACCTCGCGTCATTCCAGCGGGGTGACTTGCTGGCCTGGCGCTTGCCCCAAGCGATGGCTTCTGGGCTGGGCTGCAACGGTGGCGGCTCCTTGCTCGCACGAAAGTGACCCCGGCCGCATAGGGCATGCCGGGGCTCGTCCTCGTGAAACAGGTGCTACAGGTGACACCTCGCCCGCTCAGGGGCCTTGCGCTCAGTGCCCACTCGGGGGCTCGCATCATCGCCCGCTTAGGGGCCGTCACCATTTCGCTGCCCACTCTGGGGCTCTCTTGTCGCCCACTCTGGGGCGATCACAGCTTTACCCCAGAGTGGTGCATGTTGAATCTGTTACGTCCGGATGCGGTCAGTCGGCCTGACGCCAGATGGGTTCCAGCAGATCGGGATTGAACTGGTTTCCCGACCTCTTTCCGACGGGATGCACGATCACGGTGTGCAGGGCCTTGCGGATGTAGGCGCGCTTCTGGGAGATGTCCAGCCGGTCTTCGTCGTCCTTGGAGTACCAGCGGCGGCGGATGTCGGTCAGGTCGAGGTCCGCCTGTTGGGCGTACAGCTCGTAGGACTGCTTCTCAGCTCGCAAGGCCTCGATCTCGGGTTCCAGGCGCTCGACCATCTCGAAGAACAGAGTGTTGCTGATCTTGCGCTGGTGAAACCGCTCGCGGAGGGCCTGCATCTGCTCGGACTTCTCGGTGAGCTCGCGTTCCTTAGGCCAGGGGCCACGATCGGTTCGAGTGCGCTTGGCGCGTTCTTCCAGCTTGGCGAGGACGGCCTCTGAGACGAACATGTCCACGAGATCAGCGCGCCTGGCCAGCCCTCCACACCCGCCGCTCCCCTTCGAGTGGCAGAAGTACTTCCCGCGTCCCCTGCTCTTGTCGTATCCAGCGCGCAGCTTGCCATTGCACATCGTGCCGTCCTCCAGGATCTTCCCGCATCGGGCGATCGCGCTGAGGAGATAGCTGTGCTCTCGGTGATCGAAGGGGAGGGGGCTGACAGCTTCGCCGGTACGGATGACCTGCATGCCCTTGCGCCGCTGGAAGATCTCCTTGACCGCCTCCCACTGCTTGGGCGTGATGATCGGTTCCCACTGACCCAAGATCGGCTTGCCCGCTTCGTCGCGGACCAGTTCGCCATTGATCGTCCGCCATCCGCAGAGGCGTGCGTTCTGGATCGTGGTCCGGATGGTCTGGCTCCTCCACGGGTTCCCGCGTGGGGTCAGGATGCCCTTGTCCTGCCAGTCGCGAACGATCGAGTTCAAGGACGCGCCTGCGAGCAGGCGCTCAACGGCCTTGCGGAGCAACGCGCTCTCTGCCTCGTCCAGGGTCAGGCGATCGTCCTGCCAGCCGAACGGGCGGTGTCCCTTCTTCGGCTGCCCCTCAAGGGCTCGGGCTCGGTTCCAGGCCCGGGCTCGTCGGCGCATCTTCTTCACCTCCATGCGGGAGATGACAGCACCCATGAGCCCCATACTCTCGACGTTCTCGTTGTAGAGGTCCTGAAAGCCGCGCTGATCGGCATAGACCCGGCCCTCGTCGTACGTCAGGGCGTCCACAAAGCGCTCATAGTCGCCGGTCTTGCGGACGAGACGGTCATCGGCGACGACGATGCAGCCCATGACAGGCGTCCCGTCTTTGAGCCTGCCCGCACGCAGGACACGCAGCATCGCTTCGAAGTCGTCGCGGACAACACCCTCTTTCATCGCGGACTTGTCGTTGTCGGAGAAGCGGGCGACGATGCGACAACCGAGACGGGCGGCGGTCCTGTCGTTGACGGCCTGCTGATCCGTAACGGTGTGCCGGTCCTTCGCCTTGTCCAGGCTGGCACGTGCGTAGTCCACGACGGGAATCAGGTCACTCTCGGTCACTGACACGGGGGCTCCTCAGTGGTACCTCAACGAATGTTGTACCACCTCAAGCAGCTCTTTCCCCTGTTCGAGTGGGGTGGCGAGCCGGTCGCGCCGTACATGTTCGGGGCCGCGGGCCGCGAGCACATGCAGAGGTACGGGACGACCGCCGACCATTTCGCGAAGATCGGCGAGAAGAACCACCGGCACTCGGCGAACAACCCCTACGCCCAGTTCCAGGACGTGTACACCCTGGACGAGATCAAGGCCGCCCGGGAGATCTACGCCCCGCTCACCAAGCTCCAGTGCTCGCCCACCTCGGACGGCTCAGGCGCCGCGGTGATCGTCTCCGAGCGTTTCGTCGACGAGCACGACCTGTGGGACCGCGCGGTCGAGATCGCCGGTCAGGCCATGGTCACCGACACGGCCGCGACCTTCGAGGACAAGTCCGCGATCACGCTGGTGGGCGCGAAGATGAGCGCGCTGGCCGCCCGCAAGGCCTACGACGAGGCCGGGATGGGCCCCGAGGACGTCCAGGTCGTGGAGCTGCACGACTGCTTCTCCACCAACGAGCTCCTCACCTACGAGGCGCTGGGCCTGGCCGCCGAGGGCGAGGGCGGCAAGCTCGTCGACTCGGGTGACAACACCTACGGCGGCAGGTGGGTCGTGAACCCCTCCGGCGGCCTCATCTCCAAGGGCCACCCCCTCGGCGCCACCGGCCTCGCCCAGTGCGCCGAGCTCACCTGGCAGCTCCGCGGCACCGCCGAGGCCCGCCAGGCCGGCACCGTCACCGGCGCCCTCCAGCACAACATCGGCCTCGGCGGCGCCGCCGTCGTCACCGTCTACAAGCCCGCCCGCTGACAACCCGCCCACCCCGGACCACGTGTATTCCACGAGCCGCGCGAGCAACGGCCCTTCCCCCGCTGCCCGCGCCGCTCCCCATGCCTCGATCAGGTACCCACGGGCCCTGTGCTCCAGGGCTTCCAGGCGTCGGTGGGAATGTCCACGCCGAAGGGCTCGGGGAGATGGACGGCCTCCCCGAACTTCCACGACTCCGCCTGGAGGTAGGCGCCCGTGCCCTCGTCGGGGATGGAGAACAGAGTGGTGGTGATGACGGCCGGGTCCCGGTCGACCAGCAGGTAGTAGGGCACACCCGCGCGGGCATAGCCCGACCACTTGGTCCTTCTGTGCTTCGCGGACCGAGGCTGGCGGTCGTTGGCCGCGTTGGAGCTTGAGGTGACTTCGACGACGAGTTCCACCTGGTCGGGCACCAGGTGAAGCACATCAGCGTCGTTGGCTTCCGCGGCCAGTTCGGCGTCCATGGCGATCGCATCCGGAATGTACCCGGCCTCCAGGCCGAGGAGATCCAGACCGGTACCGCTCGTGGCCACCCATTGGCCATCGCCCGAGACCCGGATCGCCTGCTCGATCGCGGCGATGATGAAATTGTGGCCGAACCGGGCGGCTGGCGACACGACGATTTCTCCCTCGATGACCTCTACGCGATAGCCGTCGGGGACGAGCAGCAGATCCGCCAGGCGGCCGCTCGCCCATAGGGAATAGGCGGTCTCCGGCAAGGCGAGAGTGTCCAAGCCCTTGATTCGGACTTTCGTCACTTTCTGCTCCTCATCCCTCACGATCGGCTCCCGGTCATCGTAGGGAAATCCTCTCACCAGGGTAGACGCAGCGTCAGAAATCCTCGTCGAAGGAGACGGAGCCCTCCACGGCGACCTGGTAGGCGGAGACGCGGCGCTCGAAGAAGTTGGAGAGTTCCTGGACGTCCTGGAGTTCCATGAAGCCGAAGGGGTTGGGGGTGCCGTAGCGGCGGGGCATGCCGAGGCGGGCGAGGCGCTGGTCGGCGACGTACTCGAGGTAGGAGCGCATGTCGGCGGAGCTCATGCCGGGCAGGCCGTCGCCGCACAGGTCGTGGGCGAAGGCCAGTTCGGCGGCGACGGCCTCTTCGAGCATCTCGGTGACCTGGACGGTCAGCTTGTCGTCGAAGAGGGACGGTTCCTCCCGGCGGACGGTGTCGACCACGGCGAAGGCGAAGTCCATGTGCATGGACTCGTCGCGGAAGACCCAGTTCGTCCCGGAGGCGAGGCCGTTGAGCAGCCCGCGGTCGCGCAGCCAGTAGACGTAGGCGAAGGCGCCGTAGAAGAAGAGGCCCTCGATGCACGCGGCGAAGCAGATGAGGTTCAGCAGGAAAGCGCGGCGGTCCTCCGCGGTGGTCAGCTCGTCGAGGCTCGAGATCGTGCCGATCCACTTGAAGCAGAACTCGCCCTTGGCCCGGATCGAGGGGATGTGCTCGATCGCGGCGAACGCCTGGACGCGCTCGGCGTCGTCGGTGAGGTAGGTGTCGAGGAGCGTCAGGTAGAACTGGACGTGCACGGCCTCCTCGAAGAGCTGCCGCGACAGGTAGAGCCGCGCCTCGGGGCTGTTGATGTGCTTGTACAGGTTCAGCACGAGGTTGTTGGCGACGATCGAGTCGCCGGTGGCGAAGAACGCGACGAGCCGCTTGACCAGATGGAGCTCGTCGGCGTTCAGCTTGGAGAGGTCGGCCAGGTCGGAGGCCAGGTCGACCTCCTCGACCGTCCAGGTGTTGCGGATGGCCGCCCGGTAGCGCTCGTAGAAGTCGGGGTAGCGCATGGGCCGCAGGGTCAGGTCCATGCCGGGGTCGAGCAGGCCGCTCCGGCGGGTGGTGCTCACGTGCAGGCCTCGCAGATCTCGGGGTTCTCCAGGGAACAGGCGACGTCGGCGGCGGCCGTCGTCACCGTGGTCTGGGCGATGGTCTGGGCGATGCGCGTCGCGGGGCGCGAGCGCAGGTAGTAGGTGGTCTTCAGGCCGGCCTTCCAGGCGTAGGCGTACATCGACGAGAGCTTGCCGATGGTCGGGGAGGCCATGAAGAGGTTCAGCGACTGGGACTGGTCGATGAACGGGGTGCGGGCGGCGGCCAGGTCGATGAGGGCCTTCTGCGGGAGCTCCCACGCGGTCCGGTAGAGGGACTTGAGGGCGTCGTCGAGGACGGGGACGTCCTGCACCGAGCCCTCGGCGCGCTTGACGGCGTCGCGGATCTCGGGGAT
The DNA here is from genome assembly GCF_039534125.1 of Actinocorallia longicatena. NCBI lineage: Bacteria > Bacillati > Actinomycetota > Actinomycetes > Streptosporangiales > Thermomonosporaceae > Actinocorallia > Actinocorallia longicatena. The sequence goes on from NZ_BAAAUV010000011.1 coordinate 19,006, forward strand.
CCACAGGCCCTCGGCCCGGAGGTCGCGGACCAGGTACTTGTTGATCTGGAGGAACTCGCCTGACAGGGTCTCGCGCTTGAACACGTTGGAGACCTGCGGCTCGATGCACTCGTAGCAGCCCGCGATGGAGGCGATCGTCGCGGTCGGGGCGATCGCGCACAGCAGCGAGTTGCGCAGGCCGGTCTCCGCGACGCGGGCGCGCAGGGCGTCCCACTTCGGGCCGGCGCCCGCGCCAAAGTGGTCGGGGTGCAGGACGCCGCCCGCGGCCCGGGTCCGGGCGTAGGCCGGGTGGGCGCCGAGCTCCTCGGCCAGGTCGGCGGAGGTGGCGTAGGCGGCCAGCGCGATCTCCTCCTGGATCGCCGTCGACAGCGCGAGGGCCTCGGGGGAGTCGAACGGCAGCCGCAGGGTGAAGAAGACGTCGGCGAGGCCCATCACGCCGAGGCCGACCGGACGCCACTTGCGGTTCGCGGCTTCGGCCTGCGGGGTCGGGTAGAAGCCGCGGTCGATGGTCCGGTCGAGGAAGCGGACGGCCGTCCGGACGGTCTCGGCCAGCCGTGTGAAGTCGAAGCCGTCCTCGGTGACGTGCCGGGCCAGGTTGACCGAGCCGAGGTTGCAGACGGCCGTCTCGCCGTCGCTGGTGACCTCGAGGATCTCGGTGCACAGGTTCGACAGGTGGACGACGTTCCCGCGCTCGGCCGTCTGGTTGCAGGCGCGGTTGGCGGCGTCCTTGAAGGTCATCCAGCCGTTGCCGGTCTGGGCGAGCGTGCGCATCATGCGGCCGTAGAGCTGCCGCGCGGGGAGCTGCCGGGTGAACCGGCCCTCGGCCTCGGCCCCGCGGTAGGCGGCGTCGAACTCCTCGCCCCACAGGTCGACCAGCTCCGGGACGCTGTTCGGGTCGAACAGCGACCAGACGCCGTCGGCCTCGACGCGCCGCATGAACTCGTCGGGGATCCAGTTGGCGAGGTTGAGGTTGTGGGTGCGGCGCTGCTCCTCGCCGGTGTTGTCGCGCAGTTCGAGGAACTCCTCGATGTCGGCGTGCCACGGCTCGAGGTAGACGCAGGCCGCGCCCTTGCGGCGGCCCCCCTGGTTGACGGCGGCGACGGAGGAGTCGAGGGTGCGCAGCCACGGGACGATGCCGTTGGAGTGGCCGTTGGTGCCGCGGATGAGCGAGCCGCGCGAGCGGATCCGCGACCAGGAGATGCCGATCCCGCCGGCGTACTTGCTCAGCCGCGCGACCTGGCCGTACCGCTCGTAGATGGACTCCAGCTCGTCCTTGGGGGAGTCGAGCAGGAAGCAGGAGGAGAGCTGGGCGCGGCGGGCGCCGGAGTTGAACAGGGTCGGCGAGGACGGCAGGTACTCCAGGCGCGACATCAGCCCGTACAGGCGGGCGGCGTCGGCGACGGTGTCGGACAGCCCGCAGGCCACGCGCAGCATGAAGTACTGCGGACGCTCGATGACGTTCCGGGTGGTGGGGTGGCGCAGCAGGTACCGGTCGTAGACGGTGCGCAGCCCGAAGTACTCGAACCGGTCATCGGCCGTGTCGTCGACGAGGGCGTCGAGCCCGGCGGCGTTGGCGGCGACGAAAGCGGCGGTGACGTCGTTGAGCAGGCCCTCGGCATGGGCGAGAGCGACGGAGGAGGAGAAGGAGACGGCGCCCTCCGCGGCGGCCTCGTCCCTGATCAGCTCGGCCAGGAGCGCGGCGGCGGTGCGCGAGGCCTCCGGGTCGACGGCGACCTGGGCGGCGGCCTCACGGATGGCCAGCTCGCGGTCGGGCGCTGTGATCGTCAAGGTGTGGATCCCTTCTCCGGGCACGCGGAAAGCAGGGATCACCTGCCCACCGTGCCTTCCCTCGAGGCGTCATGGACTGCGGGCCTGCGGACAGGCCTGCGGCGCGGGCAGGTCTTCGGACTCAGGAGCCTCCTACCGGCCGTCGCTTCACTGACGGCTTTCGTTCTCCTTCACCGCTGCGGGGCAGTCACAGGTTCGCACTGTGTTCCCTCTTAGCCACTCCCTGCCGGGAAGCGGACCAGCGCCAGAGCAGACCCTACATGTGGGGGCTGTGGACGTCACATCGTCCAGATGTTGGGCGTGTCACGTCAGCCTGTGAAGGTCTCATGAACGTTAGGAATGGATGCGTTTCTTACCGATATGGTGACGCAACCCTTACCGCCAATTTCGAGGTATTCCATGCCGATCTGGGGGATGGTTCTCTCTGCGCTCGCGGAGATCCGGGTCGGAAAGATCCGGGTCATTCTCTCGGGCTTCTGCGTGGCCTGCCTCGTCGCCACGGTCACCCTGGTCACGGCGGTCGCGGGGCTGACCCAGCAGGCCGCTCAGAAGTACTTCGAGCAGCAGACCGGACGGCCGGGAACGCTGCAGATGTATGTCGGATTCGGCGGGGACGACAACGGCCCGAAACCGGCGGACCCGCGGGGGCTCGCCGACATGCGCGAGGGGCTGAAGCGCTACGACATCCTCTTCAGCGCGCTGTCCACCTCCGAGGAGGGGCAGGTCCGGGTGCCCGGCGGACGGGTCTTCCGGGGCGCCTCGAACGAGGGCCCGCCGGCCTTCCAGTTCGTCGGCTCCGACTCCGCGCTCAGCCGGATCAGGAACCTGAAACTCATCGGCGGCCGCTGGCTGAGCCCGACCGACGACCGGCGCCTCGAACCGTCGCTCGTGGTCACCAAGGGGTTCCTCGCCAAGACCGGCATCCCGCGGACGAGCGCCCTCGGCTCGCCGGTCGAGCTCGCCGCCGGGAACCTGTGGGTGAAGGGGCGGATCGTCGGCGTCCTCGACATCGGCGAGGAGGCCGTCACCGACTTCAACGGCCAGATCCCGCAGGTGTACCTGCCGTTCGCGGCGATGACGCGGCTGGGGATGCCGATGCAGAACACGCAGTTCGTGCTGCGGGTGCCGCCCGAGCGGGCCAAGCAGGTCAGCGCCAGGCTGCGGGCGGACGCGAAGAGCTGGACCGGCGTCACCGACATGGGCATCGACCGGCAGTACGGCGACTTCGGCGTGATCAGCGGAAAGCTGCGGCTGCTCATGTACGGGGTCGCGGTCGCGATGCTGGCCCTCGGCTCGCTGCCCGTCCTGGTGCTCGGCATCTTCGCGGTCCGGCAGCGGCGCAGTGAGTTCGGGGTGCACCGGTGCTTCGGCGCCACCGGCTCCGACCTGTTCCTGACCGTGCTGCTCGAGGCGCTCATCACCTGCTCCGTCGCCGGACTGGCGGGAGTGCTCGGCGCCTTCCTGATCTCGGGCAAGGTCACCGACCTGGTGCTGCGGCGGCAGTACTTCGGCGGCACCGCCATCGACACGTCGTTCCCGTGGGAGGCCGCGCAGCTCGGGCTGGGCGTCGCGGTCTGCGTGGGTGTCTTCACCGGACTGATCCCCGCCTGGCGGGCGATGCAGCGGTCCGTCATCCGGGCTATCCGGGCTTAAGGGGAATCATGGGACTGGGAATCTGGGGCAACCGCGCGGGCAAGGCGGTGATCCTCCTGGCCGTCGCCGGGGTCGTCGGCGCCACCGGGTACCTCGCCGGGCACGGGGCCGCCGCGCCGCGGCCGGTCGTCGAGTCGCTGCCGGAGCCGGACTTCGCGCCGAGGGTCATCACGGTGAAGAACGGGTCGATCACCTCCCGCCTGGTGCTGGACGCCACGATCGCCGCCGAGCCCGCCGTCCCGGTGCTGCCGGAGAAGGACGGCACCGTCACCAAGGTCTTCGCGAAGGCGGGGCAGTACGTCGGCAGGGGCGAGGCCGTCGTCCAGTTCACCTACACGCCCGAGGCCGTCGTGCCCGCCGATCCGAAGAAGAAGCCGAAGACGCCCAAGCCGCAGACGCTCTACCTGCGGGCGACCGCGACCGGCAAGGTCACCGATCTCAACGCCCATGTCGGCTCCTCGGTGAGCGCGGGCGAGGCGGCCTTCTCCGTCGACGTCGGCCGCTTCCGGGCCGTCGCGACCGTCGAGAGCAAGAACGTCTACAAGCTCTACAACGAGCCCGAGTCGATCAAGCTGAAGATCGACCACGGCCCGGCGCCGTTCCGGTGCGCGCTGATCGACTACGGGGCGGGCGTGGGCGGCAAGGCCGACGACGAGAACGGCAAGAAGGGCATGGACGGCGGCGAGAGCGGGACCGAGGTCCAGGTCACCTGCCGGATCCCGCGGGCCAAGCGCGTCTTCGCCGGGCTGCCGGCCAAGATGTCGATCCTCACCGACAGGTCGTCGCGCGTCCCGGTCGTGCCGCTGTCGGCCGTCCTCGGGCAGTCGGGCACCGGCTTCGTGACGGTCGTCGACGGCGGGAAGCAGGAGCGCCGCCGGGTCGAGCTCGGCCTCAACGACGGAAGCATGGTCGAGATCCGCGACGGTCTGGAGGTGGGCGAGAAGATCCTCGACCGTGCCCCCGAGGACACCGCCTTCGCGGGACCCGGCGACGCCGTTCCCGACGACCGGAGCAAGAACGGCCCGGTCATCATGGGCCCGGGGCAGCCGTGACGCTCCCCGCCGCCGACGCCTCCGCGCCCCAGCACGCCGCCGAACCGGCCGTCCAGGTCACCGGGGTCACCAAGCGCTTCAAGCTGCGCGGCCGCAGGGACCCCCTGGTCGTCCTCGACGACATCCATCTGACGGTCCCGAGCGGCGGCAGCGTCGCCATCGTCGGCCTGTCCGGCGCGGGCAAGTCCACCCTGCTGAACATCCTCGGCCTGCTGGACCGTCCCGACGAGGGCACGATCACGGTCTTCGGCACCGACACCACCCGGCTCCCCGAACGCCAGCGCGCCTCCCTGCGCGGGAAGACGATCGGCTTCGTCTTCCAGCAGCTCAACCTGCTGTCCGGCCGCTCGGCCCGGCAGCAGGTGGCCGTCCCGCTGCTCTACGAGGGCGGCCGGGCGCTGCGGCGGCGCGGCGAACTCGCCGATGAGGCGCTCACCCGGGTGGGCCTCGGCGAGCGGCTCCACTCGAAGGTCTCCGAGCTGTCGGGCGGTGAGCAGCAGCGCGTCGCGATCGCCCGCGCCCTCATCCGCGACCCGCGGCTGATCCTCGCCGACGAGCCGACCGGCGCCCTCGACCCGGTGACCGCGGGCCAGGTCATGGACCTGCTGTTCGCCACCGCGAGGGAGGACGGCCGGGCGCTCATCCTCGTCACCCACGACCACGCCCTGGCCCGCCGTGCCGACGCCGTCCACGTCCTCGACGCCGGCCGCCTCGCCCTCGACGAGAACTGACCCACGACGAGAACTGACCCACGACGAGGGCTGACCCACGACGAACGCGAGGAGCCCGCACCCCTCTTCGGGTGCGGGCTCCTCGCGGGTCCGGAACTAGTGGGAGGCGCGGGCCTTCTTGGGGAGCAGGAAGCCGATCGCGAAGGCGGCGGCGGCCAGGCCGATCGCCCAGAGCGTGACCTGCTCGGCGGCGTGCAGCCCGTTGACGGAGGGGGAGCCGGGGACCAGGAAGCGGTTGAAGAATACGGTGCCGAGGGCGGCGACGCCCAGGGCGGCGGCGAGCTGCTGGACCGACTCCAGGGCGCCCGCGGCCGACCCGACCTCGTGGTCGGCGATCTCGCCCATGATGATGTCGAACATCGGGACGAAGATCATTCCCATTCCGGTCCCGCCGACCAGGAACGGCAGGGCGAGCGGCCAGGCCGAGACCTCGACGCCCCGCGTCTTGAGGATCGCGTAGACGCCGGCCATGCCGAGCGCCATCAGGGCCAGGCCGAGGTGGAGGACCTTGCGGCCCAGGTTCGGGTTCATCGCCCCGGCCGCCGAGCCGACGAACGCGCCCAGCGCCCAGGGGGCCATCGCGACGCTGGCGCCGATCGGGGTGTAGCCGAGGGCGAGCTGGAGCAGGAAGCCGACCGCGATCATGAAGCCCATGATCGAGATGAAGAAGGCGATGACGAACACGACGCCGGAGGAGTAGGAGCGGCGGCCGAAGACCGAGAGCTCGACGAGCGGCTTGCGGCCGGAGCGGCCCCGGCGGATCTGGTGGACGGCGAAGACGGCCAGGACCAGCACCGAGGCGGCGAGCATCGCGAAGATCCAGGCGGGCCAGCCGTGCTCACGACCCTGGACGAGCGGGTAGACCAGCAGGGTCATCCCGGTGGCCGCGATCAGCATCCCGGCGACGTCCAGGCCGCCGGTGCGGTCACCGGTGCTGCGCGGAAGGGCGATCCGGCCCGCGATCAGGGCGAACGCGCCGAGCGGGATGTTGATGAGGAAGATGCCGCGCCAGTCCGTCCCGAACGCGTCGAGCTTGATCAGCAGACCGGCCACGATCGGGCCGAGGATGGTCGCCAGCCCGATCGAGGGCCCGAACACGCCCCACGCCTTGGCCTGGTCCTCACCGGGGAACAGGTCCCGGATCAGCCCGAAGCACTGCGGCACCATCAGGGCAGCGAAGACGCCCTGGAGCAGCCGCGCCGCGATGAGCGTCTCGGGGGAGAAGGCCGCCCCGCACAGGATCGAGGCGACGACGAAGCCGGCCGCGCCGAGCAGGAGCATCCGGCGCCGGCCGAACATGTCGCCGAGCCGCCCGCCGGTCATCAGGCCCGCGGCCATGACCAGGGTGTATCCCGCGACCGTCCACTGCATGGCGGCGTAGCTTCCGCCCAGGTCCTGGCGGATGACGGGCAGGGCGACGTTGACGATGCTCCCGTCGAGCAGGTTCATCAGGGTCGCGGTCAGGATCGCGAAGAGGCCGAGCCAGCGCCGGTCCACGACGGTCTTCGTCTCTGCCGGAGCTTCGAGCGTTGCGGTCACGGAGACCCTCCCGGTAAATCGGAACGAATCGTTCTGTTCCCTCAACTATAGCGGAACGGAATGATTCATTCCACTCTTTGGCCGGACGGATTCCGGTCCGGGGCAACTTCCCGGGCGTCCCGTGCGTCACAGCCCGGTATGAGAGCAAAGATCTTGATTGTCGGAGCCTGTGCGGCGCTGGCCGTGGCGGGATGCAGCGACGCGGGTGAGCGCGGCACCGTCCCGGAGGGCGATGGCGGGGGCAAGGCCGAGCAGGGCGCCACCGGCCCGGTGGGGACCGTCCAGGTCGCCGACCCGGCCAAGGCGATCGCGACGGCGAAGATCTCCGCGGGCGGCGGCGACGCCGACGTCGCCCTGATCAGCCTGTCCGCCCGCGGCAAGCTGGCCGACCTGACCCTGACGCTCACGCCGCGGACGATCAGGCCCGGTCTGGTCCGCAACAGCACCTTCTGGTACTTCGGCTCGCGCGATCCGAGCGCCTGGCTGCTCGATCCGGTCAACCTCAAGCGCTACAACGTGGTCAAGGACTCCGGCGGCGGCACCCTCCAGACCGGGACGGTCGACCTGGCAGTGGACCGGCCCGTGACGCTCAACTACACCTTCGCCGCGCCGCCGGAAGAGGTGAAGACGATCGACGTCCAGTTCGGCGACCTGTCGCCGTTCCGCAACGTTCCGATCAGCCGATGAGAAAGGTCCTGCCGTCCGCGGTGCTGGCCGTCGTGCTTCTGGGCGGCGCGGCCCGGGCCGAGCCCGCGGCGGACGAGCTCGCCCGGTCCGTGCGGACCGTCGACGCCACCGCCCGCGACCTGCTCCCCCAGGTCCTCTCTGTGAACATCGCGGAGTCGGTGGTCCCGCTGGAGAGCGAACGCGCCCAGGGCTCCGGCACGGTGCTGACGGTCAGCTCGGACATCCTGTTCGACTTCGGCGCGGCCGAGCTGACCTCCCCCGCCCTGGACTACCTGGCGAAGATCGCCCCGAAGCTCCGGGGCGCGAAGGTGACGGTCGTCGGCCACACCGACGCCATCGGGACCCCCGCGGCCAACCTGAAGCTGTCCCTGGCCAGGGCCCGGGCCGTCCGGGACGCGCTCCTGCGCCTGGGCGTCACCGGCGTCACGGCCCGGGGCCGCGGCGAGTCCGCCCCGGTGGCCCCCAACAGGGTGAAGGGCAAGGACGACCCGCAGGGCCGCGCCCTCAACCGCCGCGTCGAGATCGGCTACCGCACGGCCTGACGCTCTTGGCTAGTACTGCCCCGCCGCGAGCATCTGCTCGATGGTGAGGTCGGGGAACTCGCGCTCGATGGCGCGCAGGCGCCACTTGTCCTGGAAGAGGGCGATCAGGTCGCCGTTCAGGGAGCGGGTGAAGACCTCGACGCCGCGCATCTTGGCGAGGGCCGCGCCCGACTCGGCGTCGGTGACGCGGCACTCGTTGAAGTCGATCGTGGTGAGCACGACCGGCGAGTTGAACTCGTGCTCCATCCGGTGGGCGACCACCTCGAACTGGAGCGGGCCGACGGCGGCGAGGACCGGGGCCTGGTCGCCGCGGATGTCGCTGCGCAGCACCTGGACGGCGCCCTCGGAGTCGAGCTGCTCGATGCCGCGGCGGAACTGCTTGTAGCGGCCGACGTCCTTGGCCCGGCAGACCATGAAGTGCTCGGGGGCGAAGGCGGGGATCGGCGGGAACGTCACGGAGGGACCGTCGAACAGGGACTCGCCGACCGTCAGGCCGTGGGTGTTGGGCAGGCCGATGACGTCGCCGGGGAAGGCGGTGTCGACGGTGGTGCGGTCGCGTCCGAAGACGGTCTGGGCGTGCTTGGTGACCAGTCCGCGGCCGGTCGAGCCCATGGTCAGGGTCATGCCGCGCTCGAACTTGCCCGAGCAGACCCGGATGAAGGCCAGGGAGTCGCGGTGCGCCTTGTCCATGCCGGCCTGGACCTTGAAGACCTGGCCGGAGAACGGGGCGTCGACCGGACGGGTGCCGCCCGCCTCGGTCCTGCGGTCGGCGGGCGGCGGCGCGTAGGTCTTGAGGGCGTCGAGCAGGGCGCTCACCCCGAACTGGGGCAGCGCGGCGCCGAACAGCACGGGTGTGGAGATCCCGCCGGTGAACGCCTCGTGGTCGAGCTCCGCTCCGATCTCGGTGAGGAGGGTGAGCTCCTCCATCGCGGTCTCCCAGACGTCGCCGAGCTCGGCCGCGGCCTGCTCGGAGGTCATCGTGACGGCCAGCGCCGCCTTGCCGTTGGGCTGCGGGACGAACTTGGTGAACGAGCCGTCGGCCCTGCTGATCAGGCCCCGGAAGTCGCCCGCGACGCCCACCGGCCAGTTCAGCGGGGCCGCGTGCAGGCCGATCCGCTGCTCGATCTCGTCGAGGAGTTCCAGCGGCTCGCGCCCGGGACGGTCCCATTTGTTGACGAAGGTCAGGATCGGCACGTCGCCGTGCTTGCAGACGTCGAACAGCTTCAGGGTCTGGGCCTCGAGGCCCTTGGCGGAGTCGAGCAGCATGACGGCGCCGTCGACCGCGCTGAGCACCCGGTAGGTGTCCTCGGAGAAGTCGGCGTGGCCGGGGGTGTCGAGCAGGTTGAGCAGGGCGCCCTCGTAGTCGAACCGCAGCACGGACGAGGTGATCGAGATCCCTCGGCTGCGCTCCATCTCCATCCAGTCGGAGGTGACGCCCGCCCGGTCGCCCTTGCCGTGGACGGCTCCGGCGCTCGAGATCGCCGCGGCCTGGACGGCCAGCGCCTCCGTGATGGTGGACTTGCCGGCGTCGGGGTGGCTGATCACCGCGAAGGTTCGCCTGCGCGCGGCCTCGTCCGAGACCTCGTTCTTGCCCTTCACGGATATCCCCTTCCAGCGCCCTGCCGGGCCACGAACCCAGTCTTTCCACTTTACGGGCAGGGGACCCGTGCTCAGCCCGTGGCGTAGCCGACCAGCACGTCGCCCGCGCCCGACTCCACGAGGATCTTCCGGAGCGCGGCGGGGTCCCGGCCGACGTCGATGGAGGAGTTCCCGGCGCCGATCTTGTTCTCGACGGCGTAGTCCTGGCCGGGCGGCACCTGGACCTCGATGTTCCCCGCCCCGCTCTTCACGGTGATCGAGGAGGGCGCCGTGGTGAAGCCCAGTTCCACGTTGCCCGCGCCGCTGACGGCGTGGACCCGCTGTGATCTGGACCCGGTCACCCTGACGTTGCCGCTCCCGTTGTCGAGGGTGAGGTCGCCGACGGTGTTCGCGAGACGGATCTCGCCGCTGCCCGTCCGGGCGCTGATCGTGCCGGTGAGGTCCTCGAACTTGATGTTCCCGCCGCCGGTCACGGCGTTGACCGCGGTCTCGGCCGGGATCCGGATCCGGTAGACGGCCGAGCAGCCGCCGCCGACGCCCGTCCGGCAGGTGATCTTGACGCGCAGGGTGTCGCCGTCCCAGACCTCGCTGATCTCCGGCTTCTCGATCGCCCAGGTCAGCTCGCGTTCCACCCGGATCCGGCCGGGCGGTCCCGGTTCGATCACGAGGTCGGCGTCGTTGAAGTCGAAGTCCAGCCGCGACGCCGCCCGCTGGAGGGTCCGCGAGGTCGTCTCCGAGCCGCGCAGCAGCCACATCCACACCGAGCCGACCCCGACGGCCAGCACGAGCACCGTGGCGACCGCGCCGCCGATCCGCCAGCGCATCACGCACCGCCCAGGAACTTGAGGACGGCCAGGACCCGGCGGTGGTCGTTGTCGGCGCTCGGCAGGTCGAGCTTCCCGAAGATGCTGTTGATGTGCTTGGCGACGGCGCTCTCGCTGACGAACAGCGCCTCGGCGATCCCGGCGTTGGACCGGCCCTCCGCCATCGACTTCAGGACGTCCAGCTCGCGGGGGGTCAGCCGCTCCAGCGGATCGCTGCGGCGGCGGACCAGAAGCTGGGACACGACCTCGGGGTCGAGCACGGCCCCGCCGGAGGCGACCCGGCGCAGGCCGTCGAGGAAGTCCCCGACGTCGGCGATCCGGTCCTTGAGCAGGTAGCCGACCCCGGAGGTCTCACCGGCCAGCAGGTCGGTCGCGTACCGCTCCTCCACGTACTGCGACAGCACGAGCACCCCGATCGACGGCCACTGCCGCCGGATCACCAGCGCGGCCCGCAGCCCCTCGTCGGTGTGGCCGGGCGGCATCCGCACGTCGGTGACGACGACCTCGGGCTGCTCCCGCTCGATCTCCTTGAGCAGGTCCTCCGCGGTGCCGACCGCCGCCTGGACGGTGAATCCGGCGCGTTCCAGCAGCCGCACCAGGCCCTCCCGGAGAAGGACGGAATCTTCAGCGATCACGACGCGCACGGGAGCTCCGCAAGGATTTCGGTGGGTCCGCCCACAGGGCTGTGGACGGAGAGGACGCCGTCGACGGACGCGACGCGCTGCTGGAGGCCGCGCAGCCCGCTGCCCTTGCCGAGATGGGCGCCGCCGACGCCGTCGTCGGTGACGGTCACCCGGATCAGCCCGCCGTCCCGGACGACCGCGACACCGGCCCGGCTCGCGCTCGCGTGCTTCGCGGCGTTGGCGAGGGCCTCGGAGACCACGAAGTAGGCGACGGCCTCGAGGGTGGCGTCGGGGCGTCCGGGAAGGTCGACGTGCAGGGTCACCGGGACGGGCGAACGGGCCGCGATCCCGGACAGGGCGGCGTCGAGGCCGCGGTCGTTGAGGACGGCCGGGTGCAGGCCGCGCACGAAGTCGCGGAGCTCGGCGAGGGTCAGCTTGGCCTCCTCGTGCGCCTCGGCGATCTCCGGCAGCTCGGGATGGGACGCGCGGATCATGCCGAGGTTCATGGCGAGGGCGACGAGCCGCTGCTGGGTGCCGTCGTGCAGGTCGCGTTCGATCCTGCGGCGCTCGGCGTCCGCGGCGTCGACGACCGCGGTCCGCGAGGAGGTCAGGGCCTCGACCCGGTGCGAGAGCGCCGCCGTCCTGTCGGGTTCGAGCAGGGCCCGCGCGGTGGCGACGTCCAGGGAGGCGAGCGCCCTGGCCAGCCACGGGGTGAGGAAGACGAGCGCGAACCCGGCCGCCCCGATCGCCCCCAGGGCCTCGGCGCGGTGCAGGTCGAACCCGTGGACACCGGCCGGCGGCGCGAGATCCGGCGCGATCGCGACGACGACCGGCAGGCTGACCATCCCCAACGCCAGCGACCAGGACGCCGCGATGACGAACGCCGCCGCGGTCTCGGTCACGCTCGCGAGGAGATGGAAGGAGATCCGCCGCCAGGTGCGCTGGTCGGCGGCCTCGGCGGTCAGCCGCTCCCAGAACCCCTCCGCGGAGTCCCGGCCGGGCAGGACGATCTCTACCCCGAGCAGGGCGGAGAACCGCGAGCGCTGGACGTCGGCGATCCACCAGGAGGCGGGGAAGACCATCAGCAGCGCCAGCGGGACCGTGACGACGAGCATCGCGGGCGACGCGAGCAGCAGGAGCTGGACCGCCCCGCCGACGGCGACGGGCGCGCCGAGCAGCAGATGCGCCGTGGCCCGCCAGGTCTCTCCCGCTATGGGGCCTTTAGCCCACAACCGTATGATTCCCGGCAGTTCGTTCGCCTTCACCCGCCCTACCGTAGAGATCGGGATCCCGCCGCGCGATCTCGTTCGTGCCACCCCGGGGGGTGGTGCTGGCACCACCCCGGCCGGGCAGCCCGCGTGACTGCGCCCGGGGCCGGCAGGGGGCGACCCTGATCGCATGAATCCCGTCCGGAACTCCCGTCCGCTCTCCCGTGCCGCCGCCGCGGGCGCCGTGGCGCTCGTCCCGTGGGCGGTCGTGCTGAGCTCGCGCCTGCCCGCCACGACCGTCGCCCACCACTGGTCGATCGCCTGGGGCGGCTTCGATCTGATGATCGCGGCCTCGCTGGCCGCCCTCGCCTGGACCGCCCGGCGCGGGGATCCCCGGCTGCCGCTGGCGGCCACCGCGACCGCCACGCTGGCCTTCGTCGACGCCTGGTTCGACGTCCTCACCGCCGCACCGGGTCCCGGCCGGACCGCGGCGGTCCTCCTCGCGGTCTGCGCCGAGCTCCCGCTGGCCCTCTTCTGCGCCTGGCTCGCCCGCCGCACCGCCCCGCGCTACTCCCTGGCCGCCTGACCAGGGCCCCTCCTCATCACGAAGGGTGACATTACGTAGGGTTGGATCAACTCTGAGTCACCGACAGGAGGCGGGCGGTCGTGGACAATCGCAGATCGATGGTGGTGGCCGCCTTCTCGACCATCGTCGAGTGGTACGACTTCACGCTCTACCTCTACCTGGCGCCCGTGCTGGCGCGGGTCTTCTTCGGCGGCGAGAAGAACGCGACCCTGGCGACCCTGGCCGTCTTCGCCGTCTCCTACGTCATGCGCCCGGTCGGCGCGGCGGTCTTCGGCCACTACGGCGACCGGATCGGCCGCCGCAGGGTCCTGCTCGTCTCCATGACGATCATGGCCCTGGCGATGCTCGTCACGGCCCTGCTGCCGACCTACGCCGAGGTCGGGGCGCTCGCCGGGGTCCTGATGTTCCTCGTGCGGTGCGTGATGGGCTTCTCGGTCGGCGGAGAGTACTCCGGGGTTCTGGTCTTCCTGGTGGAGTCGGTCAGGCCGCGCCGCCGCGGCTTCGTGGCCAGCCTCGCCTCGGCGGCCAGCGAGGTCGGGGCGCTGCTCGCCGCCGGGATCAGCGCGCTGGTCGTCTGGTGGCTGCCCCAGGCCTCGGTCGACTCCTGGGGCTGGCGGATCCCGTTCTTCTTCGGGGCCGCGCTCGCCTTCGGAACGCTCGTCATGCGCTCCTCGATGGAGGAGACGCCGGTCTTCGCCGAGGCCAGGGCCAAGGGCGAGCTGCCGAAGAACCCGCTCAAGGACGTCGTGGGCAAGCAGCGCAAGGCCCTGCTGCGGACCTTCGCGATCTCCGCGCTCGGCTCGGTCACCTACTACGTGGGCGTGACCTACGTGCCGACCTACCTGACCTCGGTCGGCGGGTTCTCCGACTCGGCGGCCCTGACCGTCTCCACGATCGCCGCGGTGGTCGTGATCGCGGTGACGCCGCTGGTGGGGCTGCTGTCGGACCGGATCGGACGCCGTCCGACCCTGATCGGCCTGACGGTCTTCTTCGTGCTGGTGCCGCTGTCGATGTTCGCCTTCATGGCCGCCGGGACGACCTTCCACGCGGTGACCGGCGCCCTCGTGCTCGGCGCGGGGGCCGGGGCCTTCTCCGCGGCGGCGGCCGCGACCGTCCCGGAGCAGTTCGCGACGGCCGGACGCCTGTCCGGGCTGGCCCTCGGCTACACCCTCGCGACGGCGGCCTTCGGCGGTCTCGCCCCCTACGTGGCCGAGCAGATGATCAGCCTGACCGGCTGGGAGCTGTTCCCCGGCCTGCTCGTGCTGCTGGTGGCCGTGGCCATCCTGCCGATCCTGTGGAAGCTCCCCGAGACCGCCCGCAGGGACCTCGGATCCCCCGGCCGGACGGCGGATCAGCCCCTGGAGGCCGCGTAGGCGAGCACGTCGGCGCGCCGGTAGAGGCGGCGGACCCGACCGCCGCCCAGGGCGACCTCCCCGACCGGCTCGGGCCAGCCCTTCGGCGGCCGCGAGGCGTACACCGTGACGCTGCTCGGCGCGAGACCGAGCAGCCGGCCCGCCTCCGCGAGCGTGAGCAGGTCCTTCTCCGCCGGGGCGGCCAGGGACGCGTGCCAGGCCGTCCAGGCGTCCGGGTCCCAGTACAGGGCCTTGCCGCGGCGTTCGGCGGGCTCGGGATGCCCGTTGGACTCCCGGTCGGCCCAGAGGGATTTCAGCGCGTGCCTGCTCAGCCCGGAGAGCTCGGCCAGCCGGTCGCGGGAGGCGAGGCCCGCGGGGGCGCCCTCCTCGCGGGAGGAGTACCAGGCGTGCCAGGCGGCGGCGTCCCAGGTGAGCTCGCGGCCTCGGGAGCCGTCGGGTTCCGGATGGCCCGTTAGAGCCCGTTCCCGGTACCACTTTTCCAGCGTCGAGCGGCCGAGGCCGTATCCGGCCATCAGCTCGGCCCGGGTCACCGATCCGTCTCTCATGGATCCAGTCTGACGGCCCGGCGTGACGTTACGCCGCCATTAGGGGATCGCCGGGTACCCTGCAAACACCATGAGAGGGTCCTGGGTGCGGTTCGGGTCGCTCGTCGCCGTCGCGGCGGTCGCGGCCCCGGCGGCGCTGTTCCTCATGCCCGATCGCGAAGTGATCACCGATTTCGTCGCCGGTGCCGGTGCTTTCGGGCCGGTGCTCGCGGTCGCCGGTACCTGGCTGCTGACCCTCGCGCTGTTCCCGCGCACCGCGCTGGCGTTCGTCGGAGGGGTGCTGTTCGGCCTCGGACCGGGCGCGTTCTACGTGCTGGTCGGTGCGCTGCTCGGTGCGGCCACGGCGTTCGCGGCCGGGCGGGTTCTCGGGCGGGAGTTCCTCGAGGAGCGGCTCGCGGGTGAGGGCCGGATCGCGGTGCGGCTGGCCCGCCTCGACGGCTGGCTCGGCGCCCACGGCGTGCTCGGCGTGCTGAGCCTGCGGCTGCTGCCCGTCGCGCCGTACGGCCTGGTGTCGTACGCGTTCGGCACCTCGGCGACCCGCTTCCGCGATTTCATGGCGGGGAGCGCGCTCGGCGCGATCCCCACGACCCTCGGCTACGCGGCCCTCGGCGCGTCGGTCCTGAGTTCTTCGGCGCTGCCGCTGACGCTCGGAATCCTCAGCGGCCTGGGCCTTCTGAGCCTCTTCGTGGCATTCCGTCTGCGCCGCGCCGGTACCCCGCGGTCGCCCGAGACGGCCGAGACCGGATAACTTGTCCGTGGATGGAGGTCCCCCCGATGAAGATCCTCGTTGCCGGCGCCACCGGTGTGGTCGGTCGTTCCCTGGTGCCGCGGCTCGTCGCGGCCGGACATGAAGTCTCCGGCACGACCCGGCGGCGCGCCAAGGCGGGCCTGCTGGAGGAGCTCGGCGCCCACCCGGTCGTCGTGGACGTCCTCGACGCCAGGCGCCTGCGCAAGGCGGTCAAGGCCGAGAAGCCCGACGTGATCATTCACCAGCTCACCGACCTGTCGGCGGAGGACTTCGCGGCCAACGGCCTGCTCCGCATCGACGGAACCCGCAACCTGGTCGAGGCCGCGCACTCGGCGGGCGTCCAGACCATGATCGCCCAGTCGATCGCGTGGCTCTACGTCAAGGGCGAGGCCCCCGCCGTCGAGTCCGACGCGCTGGACGGCACCCTGCCCCCGTACAAGGGGGTGGCGGCGCTGGAGGAGGCCGTCGCGGACATGCCGCGCGGGATCGTCCTGCGTTATGGAGCGCTCTACGGGCCCGGCACCTGGTACGCCCCTGGCGGCGCCATCGCGGCGCGCGTCCAGGCGGGGGAGCTGAACACCTCGCCCGCGTGGACCTCGTTCGTGCACGTCGACGACGCGGCCGCCGCCGCGGTCGCCGCACTCGACTGGGAGCCGGGCGTGGTGAACATCGTCGACGACGAGCCCGCCACCTCCAACGAGTGGCTTCCGCTCTACGCCGAGGCGCTGGGCGGCCCCGAGCCGCGTGCGGGACGGCACGCCGCCGCCACCGGGCGTCCGGCCTCCAACGCCAAGGCCCGCTCGCTCGGCTGGGAACCGCGGTACACCAGCTGGCGCACCGGCGGCCTGATCACGGCGGCCGAGCCCGCCTGACGCCCGTGGCCCGGACGGGAGAGATCATGTCCGGGCTAGAAGGCCACCGTGTACCAGAAGCGGAGGCGGCCGTCGGGCAGGCGCTCCCAGCCCCAGTCCTTGGCGAGGAAGTCGAGGATGAACAGGCCGCGCCCGGACTCGGCGTCGTCGGCCGGGTCCTTGCCCAAGCAGGGGTCGTTCTCGCCGCCCGCGTCGATGATCTCGACGCGGACGGAGGCGTCGCCGCGCTCGGCGAGCAGCTCGATGGCGCCGCCCGGCCTGGCGTAGGTGACGCTGTTGCCGAAGGTCTCCGACAGGAGCTGGACGGCGGCGTAGGTGGCGGGGTGGTCCTCGCCGAGCCAGTGCGTCAGCCAGCGGCGCGCGGTGCGCACCTGCTCCGGGCGGCCGGGCAGAACCGTGCGCGCGGCGGTCAGCATGGGATCACTGTCATCGCCCGATACCCCCCAGGTGGTCGGAGCGCGCGCGGCCGGCCATCCCCCCCGGATTTCCGTACCACGGCGTGTCGGCGTCGCTACGCTCTGAGTGTGAGCCGCAACATGCCGTCATGTAAAGCTCTTCCGTGGAATATTCCAAAGTTGATCGTGCCAAGACGTGCAGAGGGGTCGAGATGGCCACAGCCCGGACCAGCCCGACAGTCCGCCGCAGAAGGCTCGCTGCGGAGATGCGCAAGCTGAGGGCGGCCCGCGCGGTCAACCTCGACGAGGTGGCCAGGGGCTCGGACGTCGGCCGGACGACCGTCTACCGGATCGAGCAGGCCTCGCACGCTCCGCGCGTCAACGACATCCGGGCGCTGTGCATGTACTACGGCGTTTCCGATGAGCACTCCGAAGTCCTGGTGACCCTCGCCAGGGAGTCACGGCTGCGCGGGTGGTGGCAGAGGCCCGGCACCGGGATCCCGGCCTGGTTCGAGACCTATGTCGGCCTGGAGGAGGAGGCGTCGGATCTCCGGATCTACGAGCCCGAGCTGATCACGGGGCTGCTGCAGACCGAGAGCTACTACCGGTCTCTTCTACGTATTGATCCCTCTTTGCCCGAGTTGAGCGGTAGGGAACATGACCGCAGGGTGGAGGTAAGACTAAAACGTCAGGAAAGGCTGACTGGTCCAGATGCGCCCAAGCTGTGGGTAATTCTCAATGAAGCGGCACTGCGCCGGGAGGTGGGGGGACCCATCGTCATGAAAGCGCAGTTGGACCACCTTGTGGAGCTGTCGCGACCTCGGAACATCACTCTTCAGGTTCTTCCGTTCTCAGCGGGTGCGCACGCCGGGGTGGACGGCTTCTTCCACATTTTGGGGTTCCCTGAGCAGGCAGATCCTTCGGTCGTGTACCTTCAGTTCCGCCGTGGGAGCCTCTATCTGGAGGAGCCCGAAGATCTCATTGAGTACACTGAGATCTACGAACACCTGCGTGCTGTCGCGCTGTCTCCGGACCAATCGACGGAACTCATCGAACGGATCGCGGCAGAAGCGCGCTGAACGCGGGGCGGCAATTCTCAAAAGAAAGCGGGTGGTTCAGAATGCTGGAATACTCCCGACTCTCCTGGCGGAAGAGCAGCCGAAGCGCGCAGAACGGCGCGTGCGTGGAAGTGGGCTCGGGCCCGTCGGCACGCGACCATGTCGCCCTTCGCGACAGCAAGAACCCCGACGGCGCGAAGCTCGTCTTCGCCCGGCCGGAGTTCCGGTCCTTCGTGGACCGGGTCAAGTCGCTTTAGCTTCACCCGGTTGGTTTCACCCGGTTGGTTTCACTCGGCGTCACCGTGCCACCGCTCGATGGGCACGGTGACGCTGTACTTCGGTCCGGCGGGCGAGCGCCGGGGCGGCCTGGGGCAAAGAAACCGTAGCGGCCGTGTCGGGAACGCCCGCCTGGGGATCTTGATGGGCATGACCGATCCCGTCCTGGGGACCTTCGTGGCGATCACGGCGGCGGCGGCGCTCGCCCCGCTCCTGGCCGACGGCGTCCAGCGGTGGATCAGGATCCCGTCGGTCGTGCTGGAGATCCTGCTCGGCATCCTCATCGGGCCCGCCCTGCTCGGCTGGGCCGCCCAGGGCACCGTCGTCGACGCGATCTCCGACTTCGGCCTGGCGATGCTGATGTTCCTCGCCGGCTACGAGATCGACTTCCAGCGGGTCAAGGGGAGCCCGCTGAAACGGGCCGTCCAGGGCTGGGCCGTCTCGCTCGCCCTGGGCCTCGGGGCCGGGCTGCTGCTGCGCGGGGCCACGTTCAGCGGGCTGGTCGTCGGGCTGGCCCTGACCACCACCGCCCTCGGCACGACCCTGCCGATGGTCCGCGACGCCGGGCTGCTGCCGACGGGGTTCGGGGCGCGCGTGCTGGCCGTGGGGGCGCTCGGCGAGTTCGGGCCGATCCTCGCGGTGGCGATCCTGCTGACCGACGACCATCCGGTCAGGACGATCGTCCTGATCGTCCTCTTCGCGGTCATCGCCCTGCTCGGGGCGTGGGCGGCGATGAGACCCCGGCCGCCGAAGATCTCACGGATGATCGTCGAGACCCTCGGGACCAGCGCGCAGCTCGCGGTCCGGCTGGTGATGCTGCTGGTCGTGGTGATGCTGTGGATCGCCGACGCGTTCGGCCTGGACGTCCTGCTGGGCGCCTTCTCGGCGGGCATCATCATCCGGCTGGCGATCAGCGCGGCCGGTGAGGAGGTGGTCGAGACCATCGAGTCCAAGCTCGACGGCATCGGCTACGGCTTCCTGATCCCGTTCTTCTTCGTGATGAGCGGGGTGAAGTTCGACCTGGAGGCCTTGATCGACGAGCCGGTCACGCTGCTGACGATCCCGGTCGTCCTCGTGCTGTTCCTGCTCGTGCGCGGGGCGCCGACCCATCTCCTCAACCGGGACGATCCCCGGCGCGTCCCGCTCGCCCTGTTCGCCTCGTCGGCGCTGCCGCTGGTCGTCGTGATCACCGGGATCGGCGTCGACTCGGGCGACCTGAAGCCGAGCATCGCGGCGGCCATGATCGCCGCCGGGATGCTGTCGGTCCTGATCTATCCGCTGATCGCCCTGAAGCGGCTGCGGGTCGCGTCGGACGGGTGAGCCTCGGATGAAGGCGCGTCAGGCGAGGGAGCGTCAGATGAGGGAGCGGAGGAAGAAGGTCAGGTTGGCGGGGCGCTCGGCCAGCCGCCGCATGAAGTAGCCGTACCAGTCGGCGCCGTAGGGGATGTAGGCGCGGACCCGGTGGCCCTGCGCGGCCAGCCTGAGCTGCTCGTCCGTGCGGATGCCGTAGAGCATCTGGAACTCGAAGGAGCCCTTCTCGCGGCCGTACCGCGCGGCCAGGTCCTCGGCGATGGCGATCAGCCGCGGGTCGTGCGAGCCGATCATCGGGTAGCCCTCGCCCGCCATGAGGATCTTCAGACAGCGCACGTAGGCCAGGTCGACCTCGGTCTTGTCCTGGAAGGCGACGGAGGCGGGCTCCTTGTAGGCGCCCTTCACCAGCCGGACCCGCGAGCCCTTGACCGCCAGCCGCCGGGCGTCGTCCTCGGTGCGGAAGAGGTAGGACTGCAGGACGGCGCCCGTGCGGGGGAAGTCGCGGCGCAGCTCGTCGAGGATGCCGAGGGTGGAGTCGACCGTGGTGTGGTCCTCCATGTCGAGCGTGACGGTCGTCCCTGCGGCCTCGGCCGCCTCGCACACCGCCCGGGCCCCGGACAGGGCCAGGTCCTCGTCGAGCGCCTGCCCGAACGCCGACAGCTTCACCGACACCTCGGCCCGGGTGCCGAGGCCCTCGCCGTTGAGCGCCTCGAGCAACCGGAGATAGGCGTCGCGCGAGGCGTGGGCCTGCGCGGGGGAGGTGATGTCCTCGCCGAGGTGGTCGAGGGTGACCTCGATGCCGTCGCCGGCCAGGGACCGGACGGCCGTCAGCGCGTCGGGGAGGGTCTCTCCGGCCACGAACCGGTCCACCACCGGGCGGGTGATCGGCGTCGAGCCGACGATCTTGCGCATCGTCTCGCTGCGCGAAGCGGTGAGCAGCACGGGACCGAGCATTCGGGGCACCTCCTTGGACGTCGTACGGCTTCGACGTTAGGGCGGGCCTCCGCCCGTCACCATCGACAGGCGTCAGGAGATACTCGTACATGTGTATGAAGGGGATGTGCAGGGCCTGGTGGACGCCGTGTCGGCGCTGCTGGAGGCCCCGGCCACGCTCGAGGACCGGGACTTCCGGCTGATCGCGTTCGCCGCCCACGAGGGCGAGCTGGATCCGGTCAGGGCCGGGTCGATCCTGCGGCGCGGATCGTCCGCCGAGGTCAGGGCGTGGTTCGAGTCCTTCGGGATCGCCAGGGCGGCCGGTCCGGTCCGCACCCCGGCCGATCCGGCGTCGGGGATCCTGGAGCGGCTCTGCCTGCCCGCCCGGCACCGTGGCGTCACCTACGCCTATCTCTGGCTGCTCGACGGGGGCGCGATCCCGCCGGGTGATCCGCGGCTGGCCGAGGCCATGGAGCTCGCCGCCGAGGCCGCCGCCCGGCTGGCGGTGCGGCCGTCGAGGGCGCTGGCGGGGCTGTTGTCGGACGAGCCCGCCGAGCGGGAGGAGGCCGAACGGCTGCTCGCCGGGCATCCCGTCGCCGACGGCCGCTATGTCGTGATCGTCGCCTCGGGAAGCCCGCCGCAGGGGGTGATCGCCCATCGCGACGTGATCCTCACCGTCACCCCCGACCTGGCCGGACGGCTGGAGGGGCCGGTCGGGATCAGCGCGTCCTGGCGGGGGCTCGCCCATGTCAGGGAGGCCGTGGAGCAGGCCAGGACGGCCCGGCGGGTCGCGGCGCGGGTGCCGGGTTTCGCGCGGATCACCCACTGGGACGAGCTCGGCCCCTACCGGCTGCTGACCGACGCCGTCGACCCCCGGGTCGTGCCGCTGCTCGGCAACGAGGTGCTGCGCGGCACCGCCGAGACCTACCTGGACGAGGCCGGCCACGCCCAGCGCACCGCCGAGGCCCTGACGATCCACCGCCAGACCCTCTACTACCGGCTGCACCGCATCGAGCAGCTCACCGGCCTCGACCTCGACTCGGGGCCCGATCGGCTGGCCCTGCACATGTCCCTCAAGTCAGCGCATCTCAGGGACTAGGTGATCTAGAGGGCGCCGCTCTCGATGGCGTTCTTCAGGCCCGCCTGGGTGGCCTGGTGGGAGGCGACGCCGTTGGCGGCGGTGTAGTCGATCAGGAGCAGGTTGGCCTCGAAGACCAGGTGCTCGGAGACGCGGGTGACGCCGCCGCCCAGATCGGTGAAGACGATCTTCTGGTGGGTGACGACGTTCGGGAGCGTCCAGGAGTCGGTCTCGAAGTACAGCTCCGAGGCGTGCAGCCGCTGCTGGGCATGGGTCTTGATGCTCAGCGGGGGCAGCCCGTCGAGGGTGGGGACGTCCTCGATCGCGGTCGAGTTGACGGTCCGGACCCCGTCGGCGGCGGTGGTGTCGGAGTGGATCGCCACCCGGCGCAGGAATCCGCCGAGGCCGAGGTGGTTGCGGAAGTCGGAGTAGACGGAGAAGACCCGGGCGGCCGGGGCGGTGATGTCGATGGCGATGTCGCGCGTCTGGGTGCCGCGGCCCGTCCAGGGGAGGGGCGAGGTGACGCATTGGTAGAACTTGTAGAAGTTCCACGCGTTCTGCCAGTCGGTGGCGAGCTGGGCGTCGGTCTCCTCCGCTCGCGCCGGGGCGCCGGAGGCCGTGAGCACCAGGGTGAGGGCGACGAAAGGCGCCGCCAGAAGGCGGAAGATCTTTACCACCTGTGAGATATAGCGCAAGCGGCCGGGAAGTGGAAGATCATTCGTGTTCCGGGCGGAGACGGTTACGACATCGCCGCACAGGCGTCACCCGAGGCGATCGGGTGATGGCCCTGAGCACATGAGGAACGAGGTGCGAGACCTCCTCTTCCACCGCTGCGGCCTCTCCGGAACCGATCGGGGGCGGGCGGTGTAGGAGAGGAGGAGGACGAGGAAGGGCGGGGCGCGATGGCGGAGATCCTCAGCGGAGGGCCGGAGAGGCCTCCGTCGCGGCGAGGGCTGCTGCTCGGGGGAGCGGCGGTGCTGGCCGGGGGCGCGGTGCTCGGCATCCCCCGGCTGAGATCGGCGGGGTCGTCCGGGCCGCCGGGGGCGAGCTCGTCCGCGCGGGCCCAGCCCGTGCGATCCGCACCCGATGGTCCCGCGACTGATGGTCCCTCGCCGGTGCGGCCTTCGGAGTCTCCGCTTCCGACCGGGGGGATTCCGCGGAGCGAGCTGCCGTGGCCGGGGGAGGCGATGCCGGGCAAAGGGAACCCGGGTACGGGGATCGCGCTGCTCCAGCCGCCGGGCCTGGTGCTCGTGCGGCCGGGCGGGGGCGGAGACCGGGCGGGCGCGTTCCGGCGGCTCGTCGACGTGGTGGCGCATGGCGGCGCGTGGACCCAGGTCGTCCGGGCGAGCCGCGGTGGAGGGCTCGGCCGGCGGAGCGCGGTCATCACCTACCCGGTGCCCGGCTCCATGCTGCCCGAGAACATCCGGCGCCCCGGGGTGGTCGGGCACCTCTCGCCCGGCTGCCTCCAGTGGGCGATCTCCGGCGACTGGGCGACCGTCCGGGGAGACCTGGCGGACGACGAGCTCGTCATGCTGGCCGAGGCAACGGGCGTCGAGGACGGGGTACCGCGCGTCCGGGAGGAGGAACTGCCCGCCGGATTCGCCGCCCGGCCGCCGCAGCCCTACTTCCCGCCGGTCGTCAACGAGAGCAGATACGGAGCCGCGGGGCTCGGGGAGGCGAAGGCGCTGGGAGACGGCCTCGTCTACACGACCGTCATGGCGTGCGGCGGATTCGAGGACCGGCTGTTCACGGGCGGGATCAGCGCTTCCGGCCGGGTGCGGGGGAGGCTCGCGGCCATCACCACGGCCCAGGGCGGCAACGCCCAGCTCGTTTGGGAGCCGCGCACCGGGGTGGTCGCCTGCATCGGCTACAGCGGCGCGCCCTGGTCGAAGGCCGCGGAGGCGGCGCTGCACCGGCTCGCGGGGCGTTCGCGGATGCTCGAACCGTCCCGTTGGAAGGCCCTGCGCCCGGCCGTCTCCCGTCAGCCGAGCAATCTGTGACCAGGGCCTCCTTCGAAGCCGGACCGGGGGCGGGGTGGCCGAGCCTCGGGCCCTATGCGAACATGTGTTCGTATGAAGGGTGCGACGATTCTGCACGCCGACCTCGACGCGTTCTACGCTTCGGTCGAGCAGCGCGACGACAGGCGGCTGCGCGGCCGTCCCGTGATCGTCGGTGGTGGGGTCGTGCTGGCGGCCAGCTACGAGGCGCGGGCGTTCGGGGTTCGGACGGCGATGAGCGGAGGCCGGGCCAGGGCGCTGTGCCCGCAGGCGAGGGTCGTCCCGCCGCGGATGGAGGCCTACTCGGCGGCGAGCAAGGCCGTGTTCGAGGTGTTCAGGGACACGACCCCGCTGGTCGAGGGCCTCTCGATCGACGAGGCGTTCCTCGATGTCGGGGGCTTGCGCGAGATCTCCGGCGAGCCGCGCGAGATCGCCGAGAGACTGCGTCGGCGGGTCCTCGAAGAGGTCGGCCTGCCGATCACGGTGGGCGTCGCCAGGACCAAGTTCCTCGCCAAGGTCGCCAGCGGGGTCGCCAAGCCCGACGGCCTGCTCGTCGTCGAGCCGGCCCAGGAGACCGCCTTCCTGCACCCCCTCCCCGTCGGCCGCCTGTGGGGAGTCGGCCCGGTGACGGCCGACCGCCTGAAGCGCTACGGGATCACCACCGTCGGAGAGGTCGCCGCCGTGCCCGAGGCCTCGCTGGCGGCGATCCTCGGCAGATCCACCGGGCTCCATCTGCACGCGCTCGCCCACAACCGCGACCCTCGCGTGGTCCGCACCGGAGTGCGCCGCCGCTCGATGGGCGCCCAGCGAGCGCTGGGCCGCAGGGATCGCGGCGAGGCGGAACTCGACGCGATGCTGCTCGGCCTCGTCGACCGGCTGACCCGGCGGCTCCGCTCGGCCCACCGCCTCTGCCGCACGGTCACCCTGCGCCTGCGCTTCGCCGACTACACCAAGGCCACCCGCTCACACAGCTTCGCCCAGCCCACCGCCGAGACCCAGCCGATCCTCGACGCGGCCCGCCACCTCCGCCGCGAAGCCGCCCTGCTGGTGGCCGACCGCGGCCTCACCCTCCTGGGCCTGGCCCTGGGCAACCTGTCCGACGACGGCGCCGTCCAGCTCTCCCTGCCCCTGACTCCGGCAGCGCCCGACACCACCCTCGACCGCGTCAAGGACCGCTTCGGCTCCACCGCCATCACCCGCGCGGTCCTCCTGGGCCGCGACCAGGGCGTCACCGTCCCCCATCTCCCCGACTGACGGAGCGGACGAGGGCGGGCTCAGGCCGGAGGGCGGGGGGCGCGGGGCTCGTTGATGAGCTCGTACATGTCCCGCTGGACGGTCTCGACGCGGGGGATGTTGCGGAGGACGAGCTGGCCGTTCTCCCCGCCGGACTCGACGGTCAGGGTGCCGCTGCCGAGCAAGCGCTGGATCAGGTTGTGGGAGAACTGGGCGTCGTTGACGCGGTTCAGGGGGATGTCACGGCCGGTGCGGGAGAAGATCCCGACGCGGATGACGAGACGGTGCGTCGTCAGGATGTAGCGGGTGAAGAACCAGCGCAGGAACGGCACCAGCGAGAAGGCCAGCGCGACCACGAGCGCCGCCGCGGCCACGCCCAGCCTGATCTGTGTCCGCATGTCCCAGTCCGGCACGAAGAAGATGATCGCGCCGGCCGCGACCGCGATGAACACCAGCATGAGGATCGACCTCAGCAGCGTCGTCCAGTGCGGATGGAAATCCAGGACGATCCGCTCGTCCTCGGTCAGCTCCACGGCCATGCCGCACAGCGTCGCACAGGGCCGGTGAACGGCGACAGATCCCCGGAGTCACGATCTCGCGCACGCACCCCGCCCGAGACTCCCCCCGTAGCTCCCGGCCGCGGGGCAAAGGTTGGGTCAGCGCGGTGATCTTTGGTGGGGGGAGTGGGTAGGAGGCGCGAGACAGTCGATCTTTCGGGGGGAAGACACATGAGTACTCTGGTCGCCATCGCTTATCCGGACGTGTACACGGCCAATCAGGTGCGCGACAGGCTGATGGGGCTCCAGCGCGAGAACCTCATCAAGCTCGAGGACGCGGCCGTCGTCGAGAAGCGGCAGGACGGGAAGATCAAGCTCCACCAGGCCCGCAGCACCACCGGGTCCGGAGCCGCGTGGGGCGCGGTCTGGGGCGGCCTCATCGGCATGATCTTCTTCATGCCGCTGCTGGGCATGGCCATGGGCGCCGGTGGTGGCGCGCTCGGCGGCGCGATGACCGACTACGGCGTCGACGACCGGTTCATGAAGGACCTGGGCGCCTCGCTCCAGCCGGGCGGTGCCGTCCTGTTCCTGCTGATCGTCCAGAGCACGCCGGACAAGGTCGTCCCGCAGATCGCCGAGTACGGCGGCACGATCATCAAGACCTCGCTGAGCGAGGAGCAGGAGGCGCACCTGCGCGAGCTCGCGCAGGCCTCGACGTCCTGACCGGCCTTCACGCGGCCTGACGGTCAGTGGTCCCGGCCGATCTCGGCGAGGTTGTCGATCGCCACCGAGACGGCCAGGACCAGGGAGTGGTCGAGATCGTCGGGGATGTCGACGGTGTAGGTGTCGCGGAGTCTCAGCCACTTGCGGCTGATGGAGGCGATCCTGCCGCGCTCCCCTTCGATCTCGTACTCCTTGTCCAGGAAGTCGCCCTTCGCGGTCCACTCGGTGCCGTCGTGCAGCTCGATCGCGAAACGGTCGTGGATCAGATGGAGGATCTTCTTGTGGACGCTCGCGACGGTGTCGCCGTCCCGTTCCACGATCATCGTCTCGCGGACGGCGACGACCTTCTTCTTGATCACGAACAGGGTCCGGCCGTCCGACTCCCTGAGCTCGTAGGTCTGCCGCAGCCGCAGGGCCTTGCCGTCGAGCAGGAAGGCGTTCCGCCCCTGCTCGTCCTCGATCCACGAGTCGTCCCCGATGGCGATGATCCGATCCTTGACCTGGTAGCGCATAAATGTCCGTTACCCTCAGTAATATCCGTAAAACGTATGGTCGCTGGCACGCGCGGGTCCTGGAATTGCCGGGCATCGGCACGATCATCCGGGCCTACACCGACTACTACTCGCGCGGGATGCAGCACGTCGCGGGCTCGGTGACCTACTTCGGGATCATCACGGTCTTCCCGCTGCTGGCGCTGCTGTACGCGCTGGCCGCGCAGATCGTCGCGCACAGCCCCGAAGCGCTGGCGCGCCTCAACGAGAGCCTCGACCAGAGCCTCGGGGTCGACGCCGACCTCGGCACGACCTTCCTGAAGTCCCAGGCCTCAGCGACGGCCCGCGCGGTCGTCGGCACCCTCGGCGTCACCGGGGTCCTGTACGCCGGACGGCTCTGGGTCGACGCCTACCGGCGGGCCCTGCGCGGCATCTGGGACGTCCCGATCAAGAAGAGCCCCTACCCGGTCAGGTTCGTGCGCGACATCGCGATCCTGCTGGTCATCGTCGCGGCCCTGGTCGTGATGGTGGCACTGGGCATCTTCACCACGCCGGGCCCCTACCGCTACCTGCGGGCGCTGGGCCATGACCTCTCGTACTGGGTTTCGGTCCCCTGCCAGATCCTCGCCGGGGCGCTGACGATCCTGTGGTCGGCGCTGCTCTGCTCCGGCCTCTACCACCGGCTCGGCCGGGCCCCGCTGACCCGGCCCGTCCGCCACGCGGCCCTGCTGGCGGGGGTGTGCCTGGCCGTGCTGACGGTCGGCGGGCTGCTGCTGCTCAAGCACGCCTTCGCCGATCCGCTCTACGGGATGGCGCTGGCCATGCTCGGGCTGATGCTGTGGGTCAGCGCCGCCGCCCGCATCACCCTGGCGATGGCCGTCTGGGCCGCGTCGGGGGGTGTCGGGGCGGCCGATCAGGAGTTACGTTCGTGAGTGCCTTCGCGATGAAAGGGACGCCGTGTTCTTCGATCTGGGTGTGCGCGATTTCCTCGACCGGGCCGAGCTGGTCTATCCCGACCGGGTCGCCGTCGTCGACGAGCCCGACCAGCCCGCGGCCGCGTGGGGGAGCCTGACCTACCGCGAGATGGCGAGGCTGGCGCGCGGGCAGGCCGCCGCCCTCGACGCCCTCGGCGTGCCGCTCGGCGGCCGGGTCGCGATCGTCTCGCACAACGCGGCGCGGCTGCTGGTGTCGTTCTTCGGCGTCTCCGGCTGGGGCCGGGTGCTGGTGCCGGTGAACTTCCGGCTGGCTCCCGCCGAGGTCAGGTACATCGTGGAGCATTCGGGCGCCGAGGTGCTGCTCGTCGATCCCGAGCTGCGGCATCTGCTGGACACCGTCACCGCCAAGCACGTGTTCGTGCTGGGCGAGAGCGACGACGCGATCTTCGGCGGGGAGGGCGAGCCCGCCGCGTGGACGGGCGAGGAGAACGCCACCGCGACCATCAACTACACCTCGGGGACGACCGCGCGGCCCAAGGGCGTCCAGCTCACCCACCGCAACCTGTGGCTGAACGCGGTCGTGTTCGCCCTGCACATGGGCGTCAACGCCGACGACGTCCTGCTGCACACCCTGCCGATGTTCCACGCCAACGGCTGGGGCATGCCGTACGCGGTGACGGGGCTCGGCGGCCGTCACATCGTGCTGCGCAAGGTCGACGGCGCCGAGATCCTGCGCCGGGTCGAGGAACACGGGGTGACGCTCATGTGCGCCGCCCCCGCCGTCGTGACGGCCGCGCTCGACGCCGCGAGGACCTGGGACGGGCCGATCCCCGGCCGCGGCCGGGTCAGGATCGTCGTCGCCGGGGCCCCGCCGCCCACGAGCACGATCCAGCAGGTCCACGAGGTCCTCGGCTGGGAGTTCCAGCAGATCTACGGCCTCACCGAGACCTCACCGGTCCTGACGGTCAACCAGCACCGCAGCGAGTGGGACGACCTGGACGGCCGCGAGCGTGCCCGCCTGCTGAGCCGCGCGGGAGCCCCCGCCCTGGGAGTCCGGCTGGAGGTCGCCGAGGACGGCGAGGTGCTGGCCCGCTCGAACCACAACCTGGCCGGCTACTGGGACGATCCGGACGCCACCGCCGCCGCCCAGGAGGGGAACTGGTTCCACACCGGCGACGGCGGCACCCTCTCCGACGGCTATCTGACGATCTCCGACCGCAAGAAGGACGTCATCATCAGCGGCGGCGAGAACGTCTCCTCGATCGAGGTGGAGGACACGCTGATCTCCCATCCGGCCGTCCGGGAGGCCGCGGTCATCGGCATCCCCGACGCCCGGTGGGGCGAGCTGGTGACGGCCCTGGTCGTCACGGACGGCACGGAGCTGTCGGCCGACGACCTGATCGCGCACTGCCGCACCGAGCTGGCCGGCTACAAGTGCCCGAAGCGGATCGAGTTCCTGGACGAGCTCCCCCGGACCGCCACCGGCAAGATCCAGAAGTTCAAGCTCCGCGCCCCCTACTGGGAGGGCCACACCCGCCAGGTGAACTAGGCAGACAGGCCCTAGCTCCTCATGAGGCACCGTCGACCCGCTGGGGGACTCCCAGCGGGTTGGCGTCGTGGAGTTCGGGCGGGAGGAGGGCTTCGGGCCAGTCCTGGTAGGCGACCGGGGCGAGCCAGCGGCGGAGGGCGGCGGCGCCGACCGAGGTGTGGGCGGGGGCGGTGCTGGAGGGCCAGGGGCCGCCGTGGTGCTGGGCCCAGGTCACGGCCACGCCGGTCGGCCAGGAGTTCCAGATGAGGCGGCCCGCGGTGCGGGCGAGGACCTCGGTGACGGCGGCGGCCTCGGCCGGGTCGCCTGCATGGACGGTCGCGGTCAGCGAGCCCGCCAGCCGGGCGAGGACCGCGGGCAGCTCGGCCGGATCGGTGTAGGTGACGACCACGGCGGAGGGGCCGAAGGTCTCCTCGGCGATGCCCGGCAGGAGCGCGGTGAAGGCGGCGAGATCGGTGCCGAAGACCGTGGGGGCCGCCGCCCACGGGCCCTCGCCGGGGGCGCCCTCGGCCAGGACCGCGAGGCCGTCCTTGGCCTTGAGCCCGCCGAGGTAGCCGTCCCTGATCCGCTCGGTGAGCATCGCCCCGCCCGTGGTGGCCCCGACGGCCTCGGCGACGGCCGTGAGCAGGGCGTCGTCGGCGGGGAGGAACAGCAGCCCCGGATTGGTGCAGAACTGGCCGACGCCGAGCGTCAGGGAGGCGGCGAAGCCCTCGGCGAGACCGTCGCGGTCCGCCGAGGGGAGGATGACGACGGGATTGACGCTGCCGAGTTCGCCGTAGAACGGGATCGGGGTCTCGCGGGCGTCGATCAGGGCCTTGATCGCCTTGCCGCCGCCGATCGAGCCGGTGAAACCGACGGCGGCGACGGCCGGATGACGGACGAGGGTCCGTCCCGCCTCGGCGCCGTGGACCAGCCCGAGCAGCGCCGGATCGGGCAGGGCCGCGCCGATGATCCGCGCGGTCAGCTCGGACAGGCGCGGATGGCCCGGATGGGCCTTGACCACGACGGGGGCGCCCGCCGCGAGCGCGGAAGCGGTGTCGCCGCCCGCCACGGAGAAGGCGAAGGGGAAGTTGCTCGCGGCGAAGACGCCGACGACGCCGGGCAGCGGACGGTTCATCCGCCGCAGGTCGGGCCGGGTGCCGTCGGCGTGGTCGATGACGGCCTCGGCGTAGCCGCCGTCCAGCAGGACCCGGGCGAACAGCCGGAACTGCCCGCTGGAGCGGGCGATCTCGCCGCGCAACCGGGTCTCGCCGAGCGCGGTCTCCTCATCGGCCGCCCGCCAGAGCTCGTCGGCGTGGGCGTCCAGGGCGGCGGCGACGGCGTCGAGCACCGCGGCGCGCTCCCGGGCGGGGACGGCGCGCCAGGCGGTCCCGGCAGCGGCCGCGGCCTCGACCACGGCGGCGACCCGGGCCTCGTCCGCCTCGGCCACCGGCTCGCCGAGGATCGCCCCGGTGCGCGGGTCATGGCTGTTCAGGGACATCGCGGCCTCCTATGGCGCCGAATGCCCCGATTCTTGCAGCCGTGCTCCATGTTCACAAGAGAGATCAGTTTTCACATATGTGAATGTCGAAGGTGCGGTCACCGCCTGATCCAGCGCCTCTTCATGTCCTCGGGCTGGCCGTCGAGCCCCCAGGTCAGGATGCGGTGCGGATGGATCCTGATCAGCTCGCCCGACAGGTGCGAGCCCGGCGCGCGCTCGACCCCGGTGACGCCCTCGGCCCGGCCGCGGATCTCGATCCCCCGGACGGCCCAGGGCTGAACGGACGCCAGGTCGTCGATCACGATCGAGACCTCGGGATGCTCTCCGACGTTCTTCCACTTGCGGCTCAGGCCCATGTTCCAGCCGCCGATGTCGATCACGCCGAGATCGGTGTTCACCTCGAAGCCGACCGGGTTGTTCTGGAGGGTCCCGTCGTGGGCGAGGGTGGCGAGCCGTCCCAGCCGCTGGGAGGCGAGGTAGCGCAGTTCCGCTTCGGTGAAGGTCATGCCCCCACCCTGCAAGTTGAACATTACTTCACGTCAATGCCCGGCCCGGCGGAACCCGCCGGAAGTCGCGTCCCCGCGCCGAAATCAAGATCGAATTTGCGGTGGAGCAGGTGGGATCCGCGGAGCCAGACCCCCCACGACGGGGCCGTCGCGCGTATAGTCACCAGTACCGAGGAGTCCTTGTACGCGGGCACTGGGCCGGCGTCGCCCCGGAAGCTTGGTGCATCGGCCCGATGACGGGCCGGGACGGGTCGGCGTATGACCGAGACCGAAGCATTCGCCATCAACTGGCCGCTGAACGGGACTTATCGGGGCGAAGGCGCCATCAACGGCTCCGCCGTCGACCGGATCACGGCCTCCTTCGACCTCATGGCCGCCCTCGTCAAGGGCATCGACCTGAACGACGCGCTCACCCGCGTCGCCGAGGGGGCACGCGAGATCGCCGCCGCCCGGCTGGTCTTCATCGCGCTCCCCGGCACGGCCGTCAACACCCTGACCGTGGGGCTGGCCGTGGGCGCGGACGCCGACCGGGTCCTCGGCATGACGGTCCGCTCCAGCTCCTCCGTGCTGGGCCGGGTCTTCTCCTCCCGGCGCGCCATCGCCTCCCGGGTCGCGGGCTCGACCTCGCGCACCACCGGCGGGTTCGCCGACACGGGCCTGCCCCCGGGCCCGATCCTCCTGCTCCCCCTCGACACCGGCGAGGCCACCCGCGGCGTGCTGGCCGTCGCGGGCCACCAGGCCGACCTCCCCTACAGCGCCTCGCTCCGCCGCCAGCTCAGCCTGTTCGCGAGCATGTCCGCCAACCTGATCGAGCTGGCCGAGGAGCGCCGCGCCGCCCGCCGCTGATCTTCGCTGCGGCCCGCCTTGTTAGGGTGCCGCGATGAGGAGCATTCTCGTGGTCGGTGTGACAGGCGCGGGCAAGTCGACCCTGGCGGCGGCCCTGGGCGCCCGGCTCGGCCTGCGCTACCACGAGATGGACGCCCTGTACTTCACCGGCCCGGACTGGGCGGTCAACGCGACGCTCGTCGCGGACGTCGGCCGGCTGACGGAGCGACCCGGCTGGATCATCGACTCGCCCGGCTATCCCGAGGTCCGCGACCTGCTCTGGGAGCGCGCCGACACCATCGTCTGGCTCGACTACCCGCGCCGTGTGATCATGCCGCGCGTCCTGCGCAGGTCGCTGCTCCGCTCCGCCCGCAGGGAGCGGATCTTCGGCGGGAACCGCGAGACCTGGCGCTCGTGGCTCAGCCACGAGCATCCCGTCCGGTGGTCGTGGACGCAGCACGGGCGCCGCAGGGCCGAGCTCGCCCTCCGGGTCGCCGATCCGCGCTTCGCCCACCTGGACGTGCACCGCTTCCATGATCCGGCCAAGGCGGACGCGTGGCTGCGCGCCCAGGGACGTTCTGTCGGTGGGGCGGCGTAGCGTCGCGAGGATGAGGAGCTGGAAGGAATTCAGGGAGGCGGCGCCGCGCGTCGCGGAGATCTTCGAGCGGCGGCACACGGCCACGGGGAAGCTGTGCATGCTGGGCACGCTGCGCGCCGACGGGTCCCCTCGGATCAGCCCGGTCGAGCCCCGGATCTTCGAGGACCGGCTGTGGATCGTCGGGATGCCCGGCACCACCAAGTTCCGCGATCTCGGCCGGGACCCGCGGTTCTGCCTGCACACCGCGACCGTCGACACCCGGGTCTCCGAAGGCGACGCGAAGCTGTTCGGGACCGTCGAGGACGTCAGGGACCGTGACCTGCACCAGCGCTTCGCCGAGGACCTGTTCGCCGACATCGGGCTCGACCTGCGCGGCGAGGAGTTCCAGCCGTTCTACGGCGCGGTCCTGACCGGGGCCTCGGCCGTCGAGGTCGGCGGCGAGCACATGGACGTCACGATCTGGACTCCGGGCGAGGCCGAGCGCGTGGTGCGGAAACACTGAACGCAGGGCGCCGATCCTGTGCGCGAGGAGCCTTGTGGTGAGACGCGCGCCTTAGGTTGGATGTCCGGGTGGCTACCGGTGTGGGTACCGCGTCGGACGCCGATCTCGTAGCGGCGTCACGGGCGGGAGACGAACGGGCGGCGGGTGAGCTGTTCCAGCGGCATCACGCGGCGGTGCTGGGCTACGCCCGGGGGCTGGTCCGCGACCAGCACACGGCCGAGGACCTGACGAGCGAGGCGTTCGCCAGAACCCTCCTCGCCCTGCGCAAGGGCCTCGGCCCGCAGGAGGGCTACCGGCCCTACCTCTACACGGTCGTCCGGAACGCCGCCGTCGACTGGGCCAGGGACGGCCGCCGCACCGTGGTGACCGACGAGGTCGCCCAGTGGGCGGACTCCCCCGAGGACGAGGTCCCCGACCTCGACGAGCAGGACGCTCTCGTACGGGCCTTCCGGTCGCTGCCCGAGCGCTGGCAGACCGTCCTGTGGCACACGGTCATCGAGGAGGAGCCCGCCCAGAAGGTCGCCGAGCATCTCGGCCTGGAGGCGGGCGCGGTCGCCCAGCTCTCGTTCCGGGCACGGGAGGGCCTCCGGCAGGCGTTCCTGGCGGCGAGCTGCGAGGGCCATCCCGACTGCGCCGAGTTCACCGCGCAGCTCGCCGCGGCGGTGCGCCGTCCCGGCCGGCGGCGTGGCCGGGCCCTGCGCGAGCATCTGAAGACCTGCGACCGGTGCCGCCGGGCGTCGGTGGAGATGACCGATCTCAACGGGCGCCTGCGGCGCGGCCTGCCTCTCGGGCTGGTCCTGCTGGGCGCGCCCCGGATCCCGCTGCCGCCGCTCGGCCCGGCCGGGCCGGCCTTCCCCGGCCTGGCGGTGTCGGCCGGGTCGGCGGCGATCGGCGCGCTGGTCCTCGGCGTCATGTTCGTGCAGATCGGGGACGACCCGGAGCGGCCGCAGCGGACCGCGCCCCCGCTGGCCGTCCCGTCCGCTACCGCTCCCGCGCAGCCCGGCACCACACCCGGGGAGCCGTCCGCGACCCCCGTCCGGACGCCCTCGGCCGGGCCTTCGGAGGGTTCGTCGGCGGCGAAGCCGAAGCCCCAGAAGTCGAAGACGCCGAAGCGGAACACCGTCGCCGGGGCGCCGTTCCGGGTCCGCAACTCCACGCTCGGCACCTGCCTCGCCCCGGACGGCACCGCGATCGTCCAGCGGGGCTGCTCCGGCACCGGGACCACCTGGCAGCGCACCGAGGTCGCGGGCGGGTTCACCCTGCTCAGCGCGGGCAACGGCCAGTGCCTCAGCCGGGGAGGGAAGAAGGCGGGCGTCCCGTGGGAGGGCGGCGCCGCCTTCAGCGTGGTCACCGCGGCGTGCACCGGCGGCCCCGAGCAGGTGTGGAAGCTGGTCCAGTTCCAGCCGGGGGTGACCCGGCTGGTCAACGGCGACGACGGCTTCTATCTCCAGGCCGACTGGTCGGGCCTTCAGCCGCCCGAGCTGAAACCGACGTCCTTCGCGGGGATGGCCGCGCAGGGATGGGCGGTCCAGCCCGCGGGATAGCCCCGCCGGACAGTCCCGCCGGCGGAGGCTCACCCCGTTCTGAGCTCGGAGACGGCCGGCTCCTGGTTGAGGGCGAGCCACGCCTGGAGCACCATGTGCAGCTCCAGGCGTCCGCTGGTGGCTTGGAGGGTCGAGCCGAACAGTTCCTCGAGCCGCCGGATCCGGTACCGGACGGTCTGG
Source organism: Actinocorallia longicatena (assembly GCF_039534125.1). Classification (NCBI taxonomy): domain Bacteria; kingdom Bacillati; phylum Actinomycetota; class Actinomycetes; order Streptosporangiales; family Thermomonosporaceae; genus Actinocorallia; species Actinocorallia longicatena. The sequence continues at coordinate 53,484 of NZ_BAAAUV010000011.1, forward strand.
GCGTGCAGGTGCAGCCGTCCCGCGACCTCGGTGGCGTTGAAGCCGCACTCGAGCGCGGTCAGCAGCGTCTCGGCGAGCCGGTAGCGCTGCTGCGACCGGACGGCCAGCAGCGGGGCCAGCCGCCGCTCGATGACCCGTTCCACCAGGTCCCGGTCCCGCATCAGGACGATCATCGGCATGTGCCGCTCGGCGATGATCGGCTTGGCCCCGTCGATCAGGCCCTCGTCGGCCAGCGCCAGCGCCCGCCGGGCCCACCGCAGCGACGTGCCCAGCTCGGAGATCTCGACCGTCGGCCCGATCGCAACGGTCCAGTCCCGGAGCTGCTGCTCCAGGAGCTGGGCGCGGCCGGGTCCCTCCGGGTCGGGGACGATCAGGCAGGCGTCGGGCAGGTGCAGGCCGAGCAGCACGTCCGGCGGCAGGGCCGGGCGGCGGGTCTCGGGGCCGCGCTCGTGCAGGGGGACGGCCGCCACGGTGCGCGGCAGCGCCCAGCCGGCCTCGCGGGCCGCCCCCTTGAGGTCGCGGGGGTCGGGCACCGGGTCGGACAGCAGCCGGTCGACCAGGTTCTGCCGGAGGTCCTTGGTCAGGCCCGCGGCCCGTGCCTCGACGTCGGCGTGGCCCTCGGCGACCACGACCGCGAGCTGGTTGAGGTAGCCGAACACGGCGTTGGCGATCGCGGCGACGTTGGCGGAGCCGGGCCGGTAGCCGAGCTCCTCGGCCCGCTCGGTCAGCCGCTCGACGGCCACGCCCGCGCCGATCCTCGTGGCGGTGTGCCAGGAGTCGAGCGGCCGTCCCTCTCGGGCCTCGCCCGCGCCGATCTCCCGCCAGAACGCCAGGACGTCGGCCGAGCCGATCCCGGGGTCGGCCATCAGGTCGAGGAAGTGCCCGATCGCGTACTCCACGCTCAGGCCGAGCCCCTCGGAGTAGCGGGGGTCGTGGGGGCGCACGAAGTCCGGCAGCTCCTTCTCGATCCGGCGGACCGCCTCCAGCGCGATCCCCGGGACATGGGGGCGGAGGGCTTCGGCGATCCGGGCCGCCTGTTCGAAACCGAACCCGAGCTCGATCCGGCGCACGGGAAAGGTCACCACCTGGTTGAGGTCGGGCATTGGGGTCTCCTCCACTAGACGTGCCGAAGAGACGCCGAAAAACACCCTCGATTACGCACTTTCACCAAGATTTTTCGCAGAAGCCCAAGTTTCCCCGTCCGTCCTTCGGGTCAGTCGGCGAACACGCGTCCCTCGGCGTCGGCGACGATCCGCTCGGGATCGGGGGGTCCGAGCAGCGTCGCGACGTAGCGTTCGGCGCCCGGATCGCCCGCCCGCCGGGCCCGTGCGACCGACTCCCCGACGTCGTAGCGCGTGGTTCGGAGCATGACGCCGGGGCCGAGCAAAGCCCAGCAGGCCGTCCCCGGCTCGCCCCGGTGGAAGGGCAGCCCGACGCTCCCCGGATTGACGCTGCGCCGCCCCGCGACCGTCCGGTCGAACCGGAGATGGGTGTGCCCGGTGACGAGGACCGGTTCGGTGAGGCCCTCGGCCAGCTCCGCGAACCGCTCCCGCGGGGTCGCGTGGGTCACGCACTCGTGGTCGCTGCGCGGCGAGCCGTGGCAGAGGAACACCGGCCCGAGCCCGGCGATCTCGACGACGGCGCTGAAGGGGATTCCGCGCGTGGCGGCGAGGGCCACCGGGGCGAGGCGTCCGGGCATCCAGGTCTCCCGCTCGCCGGGCGCGGGCGGCGCGCCGGTGGCGAGATAGCGCTCGGAGTTGCCGCGCAGCCACACCGCCCGGTGGCCGAGGGCCGCGACCCGCTCCCAGGTCTCCTGCGGTTCGGGACCCCACAGCAGGTCGCCGTTGAACACGACGAGATCGGCTTCCGCCACGTCGGGCTCCGCGAGCACGGCGTCCAGCGCGGGGACGTTCCCGTGGACGTCCGACAGCACCGCCACCCGCTCCGCCGGCCCGGGACGCGCCGGGCCGTCCTCCCAGGCCGCGGGCCCGTGCCATCCGTCCATGCCGCACCTCCGGTGATCGTCATCATTCCAGCAGGAACTCCTCGAGGATCGGTGCGAGAAGGTCCGGGTGGGGGTCGTGCGGCTGGCCGCTCATGGTCAGCAGCCGCGCCGCCGGGAGCAGCGCGGCGACCGCCTCGGCGGTGGCGCGCCGCCAGGCCAGGCTGACCTCTCCGGCGAGGACGAGCACCGGCTGGACGATCTCGGTGGCCCAGCGCCCGGGCAGGCCGTAGTCGCCGAGCAGGGCCAGGTCGTACCTGATGGTGTGGGCGACGGCCTCCAGTTCCTGCCAGCGGGGAGCGCTGCGCATCGGCGCGAGGACCTCGGGGGCCATCTGGACGTTCAGGGTCAGGAAGAGCTCGACCGCGTCGCCCCTGCGTCCCTCGGCGATCAGCCGGTCCAGCCGCCCGATCATGTCGGCGGGGACGGGCTCCCGGGTGCCGGGCAGGATGAGCGGCGGCTCGACCAGCACGAGCCGCCCGAACGGGACGCCCCGCGCGGCCGCCTCGGCGAGCAGGACCGCCCCCGAGGTCACCCCGAACCCCGCCACCGGACCGCCGAACCGGCCGGCGACCGCCGCGAGGTCCTCGATCTCCCGTTCCACCGCGTACGGGGGAGTGTCGCCGCTGCCGCCCCGGCCGCGCCGGTCGTAGACGATCGCGGTGAAGCTCCGGGCGAGCCTCCTGGCCAGCGGGGCGAGGGCGCGGCGGTCGTTCATCGTGTTCGCGACGAGGACGACCGGCGGCCCTTCGCCCCACTGCTGGAAGGCGATCGGCGTGCCGTCCGCCGAGACCGCGTGCTGGACGGCCCCGCTGATCTCCGGCCGCGGCGCCTCGACCGGACCCTGCCGGTAGATGGCGCCGACGTGCGAGAACAGCTCCCCGTAGCCGTAGAGGCGGGGCTCGGAGCGCTGGGAGAGGCCCTGGTAGTAGGCGGCGTACCGGCTCCGGGTCTCCTCGATCTCGGGCGCGAGCCGTTCCAGGCAGAACGCCCGGACGGTCTCCAGCAGCCGGTACCGCGCCATCCCCTCCAGCCGGACCACGAGCGACCGGTCGACCAGCCGGGCGAGGGCGTCGGCGACGTCATGCCCGGGGATCTCCCCGGACGCGCACACCGCCTCGGCGGCCGCCAGCGTGAAGGCGTCCATGTGGAGGGAGAGCCTGCTCAGCACGGTCCGCTCGACGGGTGTCAGCAGGTCCCAGCTCCAGGAGATCACCGCGTGGAGGGTCTGCTGCCGCGTCGTGAGCATCCGGAACCGGTCGTCGAGGCGGGCCGCGAGTTCGTGCACGCCGAGCCCGTGGACGCGCGTCGCGGCGAGTTCGAGGGCGAGCGGCAGCCCGTCGAGGCGGCGGCAGATCTCGCCGATCGCGGCGGCGTTGCCCGGTGTCACCTCGACGGCGGCCCGCTCGGCGAACAGCCGCACGGCGCTGTAGTCCGCGGTGGCCTCGCCCGGCGGCAGGTCGAGCGGCGGGACGGGCAGGGTCTGCTCGCCGAAGATCCCGAGCGGTTCCCTGCTGGTGGCCAGGACGCGCAGCCGGGGAGCGGCCCGGAGCAGGCGCTCGGCGACGGCCGCGGCGGCGTCGACCACGTGCTCGCAGTTGTCGAGGACGAGCAGGACGGGTCCCGAAGTGACGTCCGCGACCTCCGCGACGGCCGCCTCGACCCGCGCGGCCGAGGCCCTGGCAGGAAGGGAGGCCAGCTCGACCAGCCAGGCGTTCTCCTGGACGCGCCGTGCCGTCTCGAGGGCGGCGCTGGTCTTCCCCACCCCGCCGGGCCCGGTCAGGGTGACCAGACGGCTGTGCGTGAGCCGGTCGAGGAGGCCGTCGACCAGGGCGTCCCGGCCGACGAGCGGGGTGAGCCCGGCCGGCAGGTTGGTCGTCCCGGTGGGAGACACGGCCGGGTCGCGGGTGAGGATCGCCTGGTGCAGCGCCTCGAGCTCGGGTCCCGGATCGAGACCGAGCTCGTCGGCGAGGCGTTTGCGCAGGTCGTGGTAGGTGTCGAGGGCTTCGCTGTGCCGGCCGGAGCGGTAGAGCGCGTGCATGTGACAGGCGCGCAGCCGTTCGCGGAAGGGATGCTCGGCGACGAGCTGGGCGAGCCGGGCGACGTCGTGCTCGCCGAGTTCGACCTGGGCCTCGGCCCTGTCCTCCAGGGCGGTGAGGCGCTCCTCGTCGAGCCGGGAGATCACGGCCCGGGCGAAGGGCTCCTCGGCGACGTCGGCGTAGGGCTGCCCGCGCCACAGGCCGAGGGCCTCGGTGAGCAGCGCGACCCTCGTTCGGGCGTCGGTGCCCTCGCGGGCGCGCGCCGTCAGGTCGCGGAAGGCCGCGACGTCGGCCGCGCCGTCGCGCAGCAGGTAGCCGGGGGCCTGGGTGACGACCAGGTCCTTGCCGCCCGGCTCGGCGTCGGCCAGGACCCGGCGGAGCTGCGATACCCGCGTCTGCAGCGTGTTGCCCGGATTCGCGGGCAGGTTCTCGCCCCACAGGGCGTCGATCAGCCGGTCGGTCGAGACGGCCCTTCCCTCGTGGACGAGCAGATGCGCGAGGAGGGCGCGGACCTTGCGGTCGGGCACCCGGACGGGAGCCCCCTCGGTGGTCGTGACGGTCAGCGGGCCGAGCACATCGAAACGCACGATTGCACTTTAAGCGGGTGACAGCGGACCTGAAGCGGTTCTGAACCGCCGACCGGCAGAGTCGAGGACATCAGCAGAACCCCGGATCGAGGAGAACGAGATGCGCGTCATGACCCTGCTCAGGTCCGCCGGCGACTTCGGCGCCCCGCCCCCCGAGCTGTTCGCGGCCCTGGCCGAGCTCGGCGAGGAGCTCAAGGCCGCCGGGGTGCCGGTCGACACCGCCGGACTCGCCCCCACCGCCGTCTCGCCGCTGGTCACGCTGTCGGGCGACGCCGTCTCGGTCACCGAGGGCTTCTCCTCGGCCGGCTCGCCCGACGCCTTCGCGATCTACGACGTGGCCTCGGTCGAGGAGGCCGTAGCCTGGGCCGGGCGCTTCCTGGAGACCCACCGCAGGTGCTGGCCCGGCTGGAGCGGCGAGGTCGAGGTCCGGCAGACCTTCGGCGGCTGACCTGCTCAGGTCGTGAGGAAGGCGAGCAGATCGGCGTTGAACCGCTCCTTGTCGCCCGGCACCAGCGCGATGCCGTGCGAGCCCTTCTCGTAGACCTTGAGGGTCGCGCCGGGGATGATCTCGGCCGACTTCCGCGCGGTGGCGTCGATCGGGACGATCTGGTCGTCGTCACCGTGGACGATCAGCGTCGGGATGTCGAACTTCCGCAGGTCTTCGGTGAAGTCGGTGTAGGCGAAGGCGTCCACGCACCGCACGCCCGCCTCGATCGACTGCTGCATGGCCATGTACCAGAAGGCGTCCTTGTTGCCCTGGGTGGCGTTGCTCCCGGGCTGGTCCGCCGAGAAGAACCCGACGGCGGTGTCCTGCCAGAACTGCGAGCGTTCGCGCAGGATGCCGCCCTTGATGTCCTGGAACACCTTGTCCGGAACGCCCTCGGGATTGGCCTCGGTCCGCACCATGAGCGGCGGCACGGCCGACAGCAGGACCGCCGACTTCAGCCGTCCCGTGCCGTGGCGGCCGACGTAGCGGGCGAGTTCGCCGCCGCCCATCGAGTGCGCCACCAGCGTGACGTCGCGCAGGTCGAGCCCGCGGATCAGGTCGTCGAGGTCGTCGGCGAACGTGTCGAAGTCGTAGGGCCCCCATGGCTGGTCGGACCTGCCGTGGCCCCGCCGGCTGTGCGCGATGCCCCGGAACCCGTTGTCGGCGACGCACTTCATCTGGTCGTCCCAGGCGTCCGCGTTCAGCGGCCACCCGTGAATGAAGATCACCGGACGCCCGGTGCCCCAGTCCTTGTAATGGATCTGGACGTCATCGCGTGTGGTCACGAAAGGCATGCGGTCTTCCCCCGGGTCGCTCCGGCCGTTCTTTGCACGGCTCCGTGGGACCCAACCTCCCCGAACATGCCCGGATACCGCCCCAAAGGGACGTCAAGGCTGTTCTTATCCTTTATTGCCTCCGGTTACCGGAAATCGCCGCCCGGGGTGTCGGGCGGGAAGAGCAGGCCGTTGTCGGCGCCGATCCCGCCGTCGACGGCCAGGACGGTGCCGGTGATGTAGGAGGCGGCGGGGGAGGCGAGGAACCAGATCGCCTCGGCCTGCTCGCGCGGCTCCGCCCAGCGGCGCAGCGGGATACGCCCGACGGCGACCTCGGAGAGCGCGGGGTCGTCGCGGACTCCGGCCGTCATCCGGGTCCTGGTCAGGCCGGGGGCGAGCGCGTTGATCCTGATCCCCTCGCCCGCGTGGTCGAGCCCCGCGACCGCCCCTTCCCCCTCGACGGGCCCCGCCCCGGAGACCCCGGCGTTGAGCACCACGGCGTCCAGCCGCCCGAACCTCTCGACCGCCATCCGCACGGCCGCGGCGTTGTCCTCCTCCACGGCCACGTCCCCGGTGAACGTCTCGACCCCGTCGAGCCCCTCGAGCGCCTCCGCGTCCACATCGACGGCCACCACCCGCGCCCCGCGCCCGGCGAAAAGCTCCACCGTGGCCCGCCCGATCCCCCCCGGCCCCGGTCACCAGCACCACCGTCATGTCCCGCCCCTCTCCCGTCCGGGTCGTCCTATTTCCCATTAAGTCAACAGGAAAAGGGGAGATTTGGAGGTGGTGGTCTTGTGGGGAACGGGACTAAGTTACCCGCGAGTCGGATCTCGAGAAGGTGGGACGCGTTGGACTACAGCGAGTACCGGCGGTTCGACGCCGTCGGCCTGGCGGAGATCGTCGCGCGGGGAGAGGTCTCGCCCGGTGAGGTGCTGGAGGCGGCGATCGACCGGGCCGAGGGGGTCGGCGGGAAGCTGAACGCGATCGTCCGGCCGATGTACGAGGTCGCCCGCGAACGCGCCGGAACCACGCTCGAGGGGCCGTTCGCGGGGGTGCCGTTCCTGCTCAAGGACCTGGGTCAGGACTACGAGGGCCAGCCGACGACCGGCGGCTCCCGCTCCCTGGCCGGGCACGTCGCCGAGGGGCACAGCGTGATCGTGCGGCGCTGGCTCGACGCGGGCCTGGTGGTCTTCGGCAAGACGAACACCCCGGAGTTCGGCACGAAGTCCGTCACCGAGCCGGTCGCGACGGGTGTCACGCGGAACCCGTGGAACCTCGACCACACCCCCGGCGGATCCTCAGGCGGCTCGGCGGCGGCCGTCGCGGCCGGGATCGTGCCGGTCGCGGGGGCCAGCGACGGCGGCGGGTCGATCCGCATCCCGGCCGCCTGCTGCGGGCTGTTCGGGCTCAAGCCGGGCCGCGGCCTGCTGTCGTCCGGGCCGCACCACGCCGAGTACTTCCACGGCGCCGCCACCCAGGGCGTGATCTCCCGGACCGTCCGCGACAGCGCCGCGATGCTCGACGTGATGACGGCCGTCCCCGACCTCGGCGGGCCCTTCCTGACGGCCCGTCCCGAGACCTCCTACGCCGAGGCGGCGCGGCGCGATCCCGGCCGCCTGCGCATCGGCTTCACCACCGCCTCCCCGCTCGGCACCCCCGTCGACCCCGAGGCCGTCGCCGCCGTGGACGGCGCGGTGAAGCTCCTGAGCGCCCTCGGCCACGAGGTCGAACCGGCCGAACCCGACCTCGACGGCGAGGGCCTCGCGAGCGACTTCCTCATGATGTGGGGCTGCGAGGCCGCAGCGACCGTCGCCGAGATCCGGCGCACCACCGGAGCCCGCACCGGCGACTTCGAGCTCGACACCCGGATGCTCGCCGGAGCCGCCCGTTCCGTCCGCGCCGCCGACTACATCGCCGCCCACGAGCGCTGGAACACCTACTCCCGCGCCCTCGCCGCCTTCCACGAACGCTATGACCTGCTGCTCACCCCGTCGCTGGCCGGTCCTCCGGTCCGCATCGGCGCCCTCGACACCCCGCGGGTCCTGCAGTTCTTCGGCGAGCTGGTCCTGAGGCTCCGGCTGGCGGGCCCGATGGCGAAGACGCGCCTGTGGCACGACCAGATCATCGCCAACCTCGCCCCGGTCCCCTTCACCCAGCTCGCGAACATCACCGGCCGTCCCGCGATGTCCGTCCCCCTGCACCGGACGGCCGGAGGTCTCCCGCTGGGCGTCCAGTTCGTCGGCCCCCTCGCCGGCGAGTCCCTCCTGCTCTCCCTGGCCCGCCAGCTCGAGTCCGAACGCCCCTGGGCCGATGCCGCCCCGCCCCTCTGAGAGGTTCGGCCACATCGACGTCAGGGCCTCCACCAGGAGTCGAGGGGGGTGGCGGGGACGGTCCGCTTGTGGCGTGTCGCCAGGAAGACGGACTCGAGCCTCGCGGCGACCTCCGGGGTGACGTCGGCGCCCTCGAGGTAGTCGTCGATCTGGGCGTAGGTCAGGCCGAGCGCGACCTCGTCGGGGAGGGCCGGACGGTCGTCCTCGAGGTCGGCGGTCGGGACCTTCTCCCAGACGCTCGAAGGCGCTCCCAGCTCCTTCAGCAGCGCGGCCCCCTGGCGCTTGGACAGCCCGGTCAGCGGCGTCAGGTCGACGCCGCCGTCGCCGTACTTGGTGAAGAACCCGGTCACCGCCTCGGCGGCGTGGTCGGTGCCGACGACGAGCAGGTTGTGCTGCCCGGCGATCGAGTACTGGACGACCATGCGCTCACGGGCCTTGATGTTGCCGCGCACGAAGTCGCGCAGCGGTTCCCCCAGGCCGAGGGCCGACGCGGCGGCGGCGGCGTCCGCGCCCGGCTTGACGTTCACCGTGATCGACCGGTCGGGCCGGATGAACTCCAGCGCGATCTGGGCGTCGTGTTCGTCGGCCTGGACGCCGTAGGGCAGCCGCACCGCGACGAAGGTCGCCTCGTGTCCCTCGGCCCGCAGTTCCTCGGCGGCGAGCTGGCACAGCCGCCCGGTCAGCGTGCTGTCCTGGCCGCCGCTGATCCCCAGGACATAGCCCTCGGCCGGGGTCGCCCGCAGGTAGTCCTTGAGGAAACCGACCCGCTCCCGGATCTCGGCCGCCGGGTCGACGGCGCTCTTGACGCCGAGCTCGGCGAGGATCTGCTTCCTGAGGTTCGACATCCGCCTACGGTACTGGCCGCCCTCGCGACGAACGCGCCCGGCCGGGGAGATCCCGGCCGGACATCGGGGAGAGATCTTTGGTCGGGGCAAGCGGAGCCTTTGGGTGAGGCCGACCTGGTATCGAATAGCTTCGACCTCAGAGCTTCGGCTGCGACGATCGTGGGGGTGGCGCGGTGGGTCCTGCTCGCGCGATCCGCACGATCGGCGACATCGAGGCCGAGCTCGACCGCATCACGCGCACGGACCCCTCCGAGCGGCTGCCGGAGCTCGAACCCGGCCACGCCCTCGCGCCGCTGGTGCGGGCGGTCAACCGGTCGCTCGACCGGCTGGAATACGTCGTCCGCCAGCAGTCCCAGTTCGCCTCCGACGCCTCCCACGAGCTGCGCACCCCGCTCACCGCGCTGCGCGCCGAGGCCGAGTACGCCCAGATGTACCCCGACGACGCCGAGCTCCCCCGGACGCTCCGGACCCTGGTCGACGGCATCGACCGGCTCGACGGCCTCGTCGACGATCTTCTCCTGCTGACCAGGATCGGCGATCCGGGCACCGCTCCGATCACCCGGATCGACCTCGGGGTCCTCGTCGCGGACGAGCTGGCCCGCCACGGGCGGCTGAAGGACGCGGGCCACGAGCTGGCCGTCGAACTCGAGGAGGGGATCGAGGTGGACGGGGTCGACTCCCGGCTGGCACGGGCCGTCGCGAACCTCCTGGACAACGCCGAGCGTCACGCCCGGAGCACCGTCACCGTCACCCTGCGCCGTTCCGGCTCCCGGGCGGTCCTCACCGTCGGGGACGACGGGCCGGGCATCCCGGTCGAGGACCGCGAACGGGTCTTCGACCGCTTCGCCCGCCTCGACACCGCCCGCGACCGCCAGACCGGCGGCACGGGCCTGGGCCTGGCGATCTCCCACAACGTCGCCGCCTCCCACAACGGCACCCTCACCGTCGAGGACGGCCCCGCGCCGGGCGCGAACTTCATCATGGAACTCCCGCTGGCCCCACCCCCGTGAGGGCTCCCGCCCGACGGCCGCGGCGAGGTCCCGTTCGAGCTCCGGCACGACGATGAGGAAGGGCGATCCCGTCTCTCAGCCGAGCAGTGCCTGGGCGAGCGCGGCGGCCAGGGAGGCGGTGCCCAGGCCCGCGACCACGCTGACGGCCGCGTTGGCCAGGGCGAATCCGGTGGAGCCCGTCCTGGCCAGGGCGAGTGTCTCGTAGGAGAAGGTCGAGTAGGTGCTGAGCGTCGCGCAGAGGCCGGGGCCCGCGAACTGCTGGAGGGCGGCGGGGACGGCGACGACCGCGGCCGCCCCGGTGAGGAAGCCGAGCCCGGCGCAGGCGGTGAGGTTGGCGGCGAGGGTGCCCCACGGGAAGCCGGTCGCGTGGCGGGCCTGGAGGAAGCGGTCGGTCAGGTAACGCAGGGGCGCTCCCGCCGCCGCACCGAGGATCACCATCAGCCAGTTCACGCCCCGTCCTCCGCCGGGGAGCGGGGCGGGACGACGGCCCGGGTGATCGCGCTCGCCGCCCACACGGCGGCCACGGACGCGAGGAGCGTGGTGGCGGCGTACATCAGGCCACGGCCCGGATGGCCGCCGTCGAGGAGGTGCCGGGTGTCGAGGGTGGCGGTCGAGAAGGTGGTGTAGCCGCCCAGGATCCCGGTGCCGAGGAACGGCCGGAGCAGCCGGTTCGGGGAGAACCGCTCGGTGACCAGGACCATCAGGACGCCCATCGCCGCGCAGCCGGTCACGTTGATCCACCAGGTGGTCCACGGGAAGCCGCCCGGCGGAGTGGGCCAGGCGAGGCCCGCCCCGTAACGGGCGCAAGCCCCGATCACCCCGCCTGCGGTGACGACCGCGATGATCCCGGCGGGCGGCCGGGCGGACTCGCTGCTCGTGGACATGCGCCTCTTTCGACCCGGCCGTCCGGTCACACTATCCGGTCAGCGGGACAGGAGCCCGTAGGCGTCCCCGAAGCCGATCCCGCCGGTCAGCGCGGTGAGGTCGCCCTTGGCCAGGTCCGCGGCGGCCGTCCGGAGGGCGCCCATGGCGAACAGGTAGGGGTCGGCGCCGAGGCTGATCCGCTTGACGCCCGCGTCGCGCAGCTCGGCCACGGTGACGGCCCTGTCGGCCGGGCGGAGCAGCACGTTGACGGGTTTGGGGGCCACGGCCCGGACGATCGCCGTGATCGCGTCCAGATCGGGCGGGTAGGGGGCGTAGAGGACGTCGGCGCCCGCCTCGGCGAACGCGGTGAGACGCCGGATCGTGTCGTCGAGATCGGGGCGGCCCTGGATGAAGTTGTCGGTGCGCCCGGTGAGGACGATCCGTCCCTTCGCCGCCTCGGCCGCCCGGCGGACGCGCTCGACGGCCTCGTCGAAGTCGCGGATCGGCCGGGCGGGGTCGCCCGAGGTGTCCTCGATGCCGATCCCCGACAGGCCCCCGGCGACGGCGGCCTCGACGGTCGCCGCGACGTCCTCGGGGGTCCGCCCGTAGCCGTCCTCGAAGTCGCCGTTGACGGGCAGCCCGCTGGTCAGCCCGAGGATCCGGGCGTGCTCGATGTGCTCGGCCGCGCTGACGGCGTGGGCTCCGTCGTGGCGTCCCAGGCCGAACGCGAACGCGGCGGACGAGGTCGCGACGGCCTCGAAACCGGCCTCGGCGAAGACCGCCGCGGACAACCCGTCGAAGGCGTTGGGCATGATGAACGGCCCGTCCTGCGCGTGCAGGGCGGCGAACCGCTCGTACCGCTCCCGTGCCTGACCATCGGACATGAACGCGTTCCTTCCGTAGGCGAGGGGGCGGACGCCCCGTCCGCCAGTCTCCCCCGCCCGCGGAAGGCGCGGCCTCAGGGGCCTCAGAAGTAGTGGCGGCGGCCGCCGACGGCGCGGCCCGTGCCGCCCATGACCATGAGGACCAGGCCCACGAGGAGGAGCACGATCCCGAGGGTCCACAGGATGGAGATGCCGGTCAGGAAACCGGCGATCAGAAGAACGACACCAAGGGTGATCATGACTTTCCCGCTTTCGTTCGGCCGGCCGCTCTGCCGCGGCCGATGCGCTCGAACCGCGGATACCCGTGGCGGACGGCACCACACGCATAGCGGCTCTGACCTGGGCGAACGCGGCATTTCCCCAGGTGTTAAGCGATCCGTCGCGCCACAAGCCCGTGACCCCGGTGCCCGAGGGGGTTGCCCCCGCCTCTCCAGGGCGGTGAACTGTGGGCTGGAGCGGATGCGTACGGGCCGGTACGGGCGATAGCCTGCGCCTGCCGTGCGAAGGGAGCCGGGACGCCGTGGAGCCGTGGTCGGTGGTGCGCTGGGCGCGTGCGGCGGGCTTCTCCGCCACGTGCGCCGCGCTGGCCTCCGCCGCGCATGTCGCGGGCGGCGGCCAGGTGCACCGCTCGTCCGTGGTGGTCGCGGCCGGGGTCCTGCTGGTCCCCGCGTGGGCGCTGACCGGCAGGGAGCGGACGCTCCGGACGATCATGCCGGTCCTGGGCGCCGTCCAGATCCTCCTGCACCTCGTCTTCGGCGAGATCTCACCGCACCGCGCCATGGAGCCGGTGCCGGTCATGCGGATGCCCGAGGGGCAGCACGGCACGGGGTCGTCGGCCGGGTTCAGCATGTTCCTGATGCACCTGGTGGCGGTGATCGTCACGGCGTGGTGGCTGCGGCGCGGCGAAGCGGGCCTGTGCTCGCTCGCGCGGCTGGTCACCGGCTGGGTGCTCGCCCCGCTCTGCCTGCTCTTCGCGGCGCTGGTGCCGGTGCGGGCCGTCGCGGCACCGGTGTGGCCCGACGCGCCGAGGCCGCGCGGCACGGTGCTGCGGCACGCGCTGGTGACGAGGGGACCGCCGGCGGGGGCCGTCGCCCCCGGCTGAGCCCGCTCTCTCCGGTTCTCCGAACGGACGTGTCCGAGCACACGCCCGGGGGTGACGCGCGCTCAGGGCGGCGCCCGACGCGCCGCCTGTCACGGCCCGTCCCTACCGGTGACGGCCGCCGCACACCCCTGCCGCTTGGAGCACGCATGTCCATCACCTCGAATCAGGATCCATCTCCCGAGTCCGTCGAACCGTTGCCCGAGGCCGTCCCGGCGCAGGGCCGGGCGGAGGGCCGCTCCCGTTCGGGGGTGTGGGCGCTGATCACGCGCCTGCACTTCTACGCGGGCGTGTTCATCGCGCCGTTCCTCGTGCTGTCGGCCCTGACCGGGCTGGCGTACGCCTTCACCCCTCAGCTCGACCAGATCGTCTACCGGGACGAGCTGCGGGTCGAGCGGGTCGCCGGGCAGCCGCGCCCGCTGGCCGACCAGATCGCCGCCGCACGGGCCGCCCATCCCGAGGGCACGATCGGGACGGTCGGGATCCCCGCCGGTCCGGGGGACACCACCAAGGTCGTGCTGATGCTCCCCGAGCTGGGCGAGAAGCAGCGAACGGTCTACGTCGACCCCTACACCCTGGAGGTCAAGGGGGCGCTGACCACCTGGTGGGGCGCGACCCCGCTGACCTCGTGGCTGGACGAGCTGCACCGCAGCCTGCATCTGGGCAAGGCCGGGATGGTGTACTCGGAGCTGTCGGCGAGCTGGCTGTGGGTGATCGTCCTGGCCGGGCTGGCGATGTGGCTCGGTCGCCGCCGCCGCTACCGGGGGAGCGCACCGGCGCGCCGGGCCCTGCTGCCGGACCGCTCGGACAAGGGCGTGCGCCGCACCCGCTCCCGGCACGCCGCGCTGGGCCTGTGGCTGGCGCTCGGCCTGCTGTTCCTCAGCGCGACCGGCCTCACCTGGGCGGAGCAGGCGGGTCAGCGGTTCGACAGGGTCCAGTCGGCCCTCGACTCCAGCGCTCCCGAACTCGACACCGCCCTGTCCGCCGCTCCCGCTCCCGCCGGGGACGGGCACGCGGGTCACTCGGGACACGGCGCGGCCTCGCCGGACGGCGTCCTCGCCGACTACGACAAGGTCCTGGCGACCGCCCGCACCGCGGGGCTCACCGGCCCGATCGACGTGGCCGCGCCAGAGAGCGCGGGGTCGGCGTGGAGCGTCGCCCAGACCGACAACACGTGGCCGGTCCGCAAGGACAAGATCGCCGTGGACGCCTCCAGCGGGCAGGTCACCGCCCGGGTGGACTGGGCGGACCATCCGTTCCTGGCCCAGCTCAGCGCGCTGGGCATCCAGGCCCACATGGGCCTGCTGTTCGGCCTCGCGAACCAGCTCGTCCTCGCGGCGCTCGCGCTCAGCCTGCTGGTGGTCATCTTCCTCGGCTACCGCACCTGGTGGCGGCGCCGGCCGTCCCGGGACGACCGGAGGGCCCTCGCCGGGACGCCCCCGGCCCGCGGCGCCTGGCGGCGGACGCCCTGGCCCGTTCTCGCGGTCGGGATCCCCGTCGTCGTCCTGATCGGCTGGGCGCTCCCGATCCTGGGGCTCAGCCTCCTGGTCTTCGTCGTCATCGACGTCCTGACCGGGATCAGGAGGCGTGAAAGGGCCCGGTAAAGATCGGTGAAGAGGGCCGCCGTATTGTCACGGCGGCCCTCTTTCGCCTTTCCGCGGGAATGGCGAAGCCCGCCGCGACGCGGCGGGCTCGGCATATGGGTGTTGCGTTCCGGTGCTGTTCGCATGGGTCGCGACGGTGGTGTTACCGGATGCCGCGGCGGCCCTGGAGGCCGGCGACGATGGCGACGCCGACGGCGGCGAGGCCGACCTGGAAGGCGAGCTCGATCCAGTCGATGCCGTCGGTGGTGGCGACGCCCACGTTCTGGGCGATGATGGTGCCGAGGACGGCGGCGACGATGCCGACGCCGACCGTGAGCAGGATGCCGATCGGCTGGCGGCCGGGCAGGACGAGGCGGCCCAGGGCGCCGACGATGGCACCGATGATGATGGCGACGAGAATGCCGGTGGCTGTCATTTCTTCTCCTCCAGGTACGGGATCAATGCGACGACGCATATGCCCGCCTTTCGGGACTAATCACCAAGCGGCTCCTGTTTTTTGGGAGCGTCCGTTCCGGTCCCCTCGAACAGGACGTCACGTGCCTGCTCCGCGGCCCTGGCGAGGCTCTCGCTGACGAAGTCCAGGAAGCGGGCGACGTTCTCCAGCCGCGCCCCGGCCGGGCTGCCGGAGCCGAGGACGCCGACCCCCTCCCGGGCGATCTCGACCTGCTGCCTGAGCGACATCACGCTGGCGACCATCGACTGGTACCAGAGGTCGGCGTCGATGACGTACCGCTCGCGCCGGCGCTCGTCGCGTTCCCTGCGCACGAGCGACTGGCTCTCCAGGAACGAGATCGACTTGGAGATGGTCGCCGGGCTGACCTGGAGGCGCTGGACGAGCTCGGCCGCCGTCATGCCGCCGGTGTCGCTGACGAGCAGGCTGACCATCACCCGCGACATCATCTTGGGCAGGCCCGATCCCATCAGGACGGTCGTGAACTGCTCCTCGTAGGCGCGGACGGCCTCGGCGTCGCGCCCGTGCGGCAGGGGGCCCGGCTCCGACCCGCCGCGCGGCGCGGCCGGCCTGCGCCGGTGGGCGCGGTGCTCCGTCGCGCGGTGGGCCAGGTCGGCGCGGTAGCCGGTGGGGCCGCCGTTGCGCATCACCTCGCGGGTGATCGTCGAGGTCGGCCGGTCGAGGCCTCGGGCGATCTCCGCGTAGGCCAGGCCGTCGGCCAGCCCCAGCGCGATCTGCTGGCGTTCCTGCTGGGTGAGCCTGCCTCCGGGCATCGGGGCCTCCTTCGTGGTTCCGTGACGCCCCGAGCATAGCGTTCACCTTCAATCCATTGCAACAAATCGAGCGCGATCGTTGCGTTAAATTCACAGGCGTTGCAACGATATTGATGCGTTCACCTGCGATTTCAAGGTTTTGACGCAACGAGTGTGTTGCCAAGATGTGGAACGCAACGTAGCGTTTGCGTTGTTCGAAACAACAAGCCGTAGGAGAGAACGATGCAGAAGTTCGCCAGCCCCGCCCCGATCGCCGCCGTCCTGGACGTCCCCGCCGGCCGGGTCCGCTTCATCGCCGCCGACCGGGCGGACACGACGGTCGAGGTCCTCCCGGCCGACGCCTCGAAGGGCCGCGACGTGAAGGCCGCCGAGCAGACCACGGTCGAGTTCACCGACGGTGTCCTGCGGATCGCGGTCCCGGAGAAGAACACCTACCTGGGCACCTCGGGCTCCATCGAGGTGACCGTCCAGGTGCCCGCCGGTTCGAGCGTCGAGGCCAAGGCCGCCGCGACGGAGTTCCGGGTGGTCGGCCGTCTCGGTGCCGTCGCCTTCGAGGGCGCCTACCACCAGATCAAGATCGACGAGGCGGAGAGCGTCCGGCTCACCGCGACCGAAGGAGACGTCGAGGTCGGCCGCCTCAACGGTCCCGCCGAGATCAGCACCCTCCGGGGCGACATCCGGATCGCCGAGGCCGTCGGCGGCAAGGTCGTCCTCAGCACCCAGGACGGCGACATCTCGGTCGCCGCCGCCGCCGGGACCTCCGCCTCCCTGGACGCAGGCACGACCCTCGGCCGGGTCGCCAACACCCTGAAGAACGACGGCTCCGTCGTCCTCGACATCCACGCCACCACCACGCGCGGCGACATCACCGCCCGCAGCCTCTGACCGTCAGCCCCGCTTCGTACCCCCTGAGGAGCACCGCATGAAGAACCTGGCCATCGCCGCGACCGGGCTGCGCAAGTCCTACGGCGACAAGATCGTGCTCGACGGCGTCGACCTGAGCGTCCCCGAAGGAACGATCTTCTCCCTGCTCGGCCCGAACGGGGCCGGCAAGACCACCACCGTCCAGATCCTCTCCACCCTGATCAAGGCCGACGCGGGGACCGTCCGGGTCGCGGGCCACGACCTGGAGGCCCAGGCCGACGACGTCCGAGGCGCCATCGGCGTCACCGGCCAGTACTCGGCGGTCGACAAGCTGCTCACCGGCGAGGAGAACCTGCTCCTCATGGCCGATCTCAAGCACCTCTCCCGCAGGGACGGCAGGAACAAGGCCAGGGAGCTGCTGGAGAAGTTCGATCTGGTCGACGCCGCGGGCAAGCCCGCCTCCACCTACTCCGGCGGCATGCAGCGCCGGCTCGACCTGGCCATGACCCTGGTCGGCGACCCCCGCCTGATCTTCCTCGACGAACCGACCACCGGCCTCGACCCCCGCAGCCGGCGCACCATGTGGAGCATCGTCCGCGACCTGGCCGACGGCGGCGTCACCATCTTCCTCACCACCCAGTACCTCGAGGAGGCCGACCAGCTCGCCGACCGCATCGCCCTCCTCGACCACGGCACCCTGATCGCCGAGGGCACCGCGGAGGAGCTCAAGCGCCTCATCCCCGGCGGCCACATCGAGCTGAGGTTCACCGACCCGGCCGGCCTCGACGCCGCCCTGCTGGCCCTCGCGGCCGGCACCCCCGACCCCGACGCCCTCACCCTCCAGGTCCCGAGCGACGGCAGCGTCCGCGCCGTCCGCGAGACCCTCGCCCTCCTCGACGAGCGCTCCATCGACATCGCCGACCTGAGCATCCACACCCCCGACCTCGACGACGTCTTCCTCACCCTCACCGGCCGGCAGCAGACCCCCGCCTGAGCCGCCCCCCGCACCGGCACCGTCCCCCCGAAGCAGAAGGAAGCACCTCCCATGAGCGCTCTCACCCTCGCGGCCCGCGACAACTCGACCATGATCCGGCGGCAGCTCAGACGGCTCGTCCGCTACCCGTCCATGACCATCCAGCTGATCATCACCCCGGTCATCCTGCTGCTGGTGTTCGTCTATGTCTTCGGCGGCACCCTCGGCTCCGGCCTCGGCGGAGGCCGCGACACCTACATCGACTACGTCGTCCCCGGCATCCTGCTCATGGCCGCCGCCACCGCGGCCACCGGGACCGCGGTCATGGTCGCCACCGACATGACCGAGGGGATCATCGCCCGCTTCCGGACCATGCGGATCTCCCGGGCCTCGGTCCTCACCGGCCATGTCGTCGGCAGCCTCATCCAGCAGCTCCTCGGCATGGTCGCCCTCATCGTGATCGCCGTGGCCATCGGCTTCCGCCCCAACGCCACCGCCGTCGAGTGGCTCGCCGCGACCGGCCTGCTCGTCCTGTTCATCCTCGCCATCACCTGGCTCGCCGTCGCCCTCGGCCTGCGGGCCCAGTCCCCCGAGGCCGCCAGCAACGCCCCGATGCCCCTGATCCTGCTGCCCTTCCTCGGCAGCGGCTTCGTCCCCACCGAGTCCATGCCCACCGCGCTCCGCTGGTTCGCCGAGTACCAGCCCTTCACCCCGATCATGGAGACCCTCCGCGGCCTCCTGCTCGGCACCCCGATCGGCAACAGCGGCGCCATCGCCATCGCCTGGAGCGCCGGGATCGCCCTCGTCGCCTACTTCTGGGCCAAGAACACCTTCGACAAGGCCTGACCATGATCCGGCCGGAAGGGGCCGTCGGACCTGGGGGTCCGGCGGCCCCTTCGCCGTTCCCGGACGGAAGGGATCAGGCCGCCGTGCGGGTGGCCTTGAGGAAGACGAGGGCGAGCTCTATGCGGCCCTCGGTCATGTGCGTGTCGCTGATCTTGCGCGCCGCGGCCACGGCGTCGGCATGCCGGTCGCGCGCGCAGATGAGGGCGCGGGCCGGTTCGCAGCCGGCGAGCGCCGAGACCTTCAGCCAGTGCTCGCCCTCGGCGGCGCCGCCCCGGCACATCGCCAGGACGGCCAGCCCGAAGGCGGCCTGCCCGTGGTCGGGGTGGTCCTCGTCGTGCGCGGCCATCGTCAGCTCGTAGAGGACGTCCTCGTTCTCCGGCCCGCCGTCCTCGGGCTGGTGGCGCAGGACGACGTCGACGGGATGCACCTTGCCGACCAGCGACAGCGGAGGCGCGGCCTCGCCGGAGGACGCCGGGGAGTCGCCGTGCACGGGCTCGGCCGAGCCGTTCTTGGCGTCGAGCAGCCGCGCGTGCCAGTCGGGGATGCCGCCGACGTCGGCGGGGTCGAGCCGTGTCTCGGCCGCGGCGACGTGCAGCGCGGAGATCACCGCGGACAGGACCTCCCAGCAGGGCAGCCCGATGTTCTTCCCGGTCATCATGGACTGCAGGGCGCTCTTGCCGAGAGTCCTGCCGCCGTTGCGGGCGGCCTGCTCCTTCATGATCCTGACCAGGCGCGGGTAGGTCGGCGGCCCCGCCGCCTCGAAGGCCATCCGCATGTCGTCCCAGAACGCCGCGACGACGGCCGAGGAGGGCCCCGTGCCACGGTCCTGTCCCGTTCCCAACCGATCTCCCTGACCGTCCGGATGTATTCGCTGTAGTCGGCCGCGCCTTGCTCGAGGACATCGTCTCAGGACGGGACCGTCGGGTCACTCCGGGAAACGCACACCTCGTCACGCAACGGGACCGAAATTCCTTAACGCACATTTCACCGGTAAGTCGATCAGGGAGTCAGTCGTACCGGCCGGTACGGGCCGGGTCCGTACGGGCCCGGCCGAAAACGGGCCCTCCCGGGCGGGACCGGATGACAGCGGCCCTTGCCGCGGGTCAGGCGATGTCATCCGGTGGCGCCCGCTTCCGGCCCTCCGCGGCCGGTCCCGGCGGGTGCGGGACGGGTCCGGCCGCTTCGGCCGGGACGGGTTCGGGGCGCCGGAACGATGGTCCTCATGACAGCCCTCGCGGCCTTCGTCCTCGTTCGGGAGGAGCCCACGGATCCCTACAACGACGAGGGGAACCTGCTCCTCCTGCTGACCGCGGTCTGGTCGCTCCAGACCGGCCGTCCCTGCCCGGAATGGCCGGCCTCGGGTGCCGATCCCGCACGGCTCGTCGAGTTCTGGGCCGATCCTGAAATGGAGTGAATACAGCAGCCATGTCCTCAGTCATGTTCGCCACCGTGGCGGCCTCGGACGGCATCAGCGTCCGCGTGCTGCTGCTCCTGCTCGCCTCGCTCATCGGGGGAGCCGTCGGCGGCCTGCTCGGCTATGTCGTCTCGAACGGCACGCGCAACCAGAGGCTCGCCGCCTGCACGATCGGCGGGTGCGTGGCCTTCGCCGGCACCTACAAGTTCCTCGACGCGCTCGTGCCGGCGGCCGGGCCCGGCGGGTTTGAAGCGGGAGGTGGGGGAATGGGGTCCAAGCCCTTGTGAGGGGTCAGTGCAGAGGGTCGCCGTGCTGGTGCGGCGGCCCTCGTCACTGCCGTCAGCGGGCGCCGAGCTCGGCGAGGCCTTCGTTCAGGGCGCGGGCGAGGGTGTCGGTCACCTTGATCGACTGGTCGACCCCG
This sequence comes from Actinocorallia longicatena, assembly GCF_039534125.1. Classification (NCBI taxonomy): domain Bacteria; kingdom Bacillati; phylum Actinomycetota; class Actinomycetes; order Streptosporangiales; family Thermomonosporaceae; genus Actinocorallia; species Actinocorallia longicatena. The sequence goes on from NZ_BAAAUV010000011.1 coordinate 73,750, forward strand.
GTGACGCTCAGCATGCGGCGGGGGAGCGCCTCGTCCGGGATGACCAGGCGGAGGGTGCCGCGGGTGGACCGGACGGCGAAGTGGGTCTTGGCCAGGAGGCTGATGCCCGCCGAGTCCATGAAGGCCACCCGGCTCATGTTGAGGATCAGGTGGATGGGCGGGGCGTGGCCGACGATCGTGCTGATCAGCCGCGGTTCGGCGATCCCGACGGTGGTCAGGGCCAGCTCGCCGGAGAGGCTCACCACCGTGAACGGATCCATCTCCTGGGTGTCCATGGCCAAGGCCGTCACTGGGTCCTGCTCTCTGGCGCTCTTCGTGTCGTCGTCGATGGCACGGTGGCCTCCGCCTCAACCTACCGCCGTTCCGTTGTAGGAAGGGGAGGGGCCGCCCGTGAGGGGCGCCACGACACAGGGGAGACGCGCCGCGATGCAGTACCTGGTTTCCGTGATCTTTTCCGAGCGGGACGTCCTGGCCGACGCGGAGGAGGAGGCCGCGATCGACGCCTTCAACGAGCGGCTCAGGGCCGAGGGCCACTGGGTCTTCGCCGGCGGCCTCACGGGGCCCGGCGACGCCACGGTGATCGACAACCGGAACGGTGCGGCGCGGTTCTCCGACGGCCCCTTCGTGGAGTCGAAGGAGTTCCTCGCGGGCTTCTGGGTCATCGAGGCGCCCGACCACGAGACCGCGCTCGCCCTGGCCGCCGAGGGCTCGAAGGCCTGCAACCGCAGGACCGAGCTCCGCCCCTTCCACTGAAGAGGAGGACGCGATCCGCCAGTGAACACGTTATCTGTGAGAAATCGAGGTTTTCAAACACGAGTCATGTTAGATATGTTCGATAAGTGAACAGAGCTCTGCGGGCCGGACGGCTGGCCACCTTCGTCTACTTCGCGCTCAACGGGTTCGTTCTCGGGCTGTGGGTCGTCCACATCCCGGCGGTCGAGCACCGGACGGGGATCGGTCACGCGCTGCTCGGCTGGCTGCTGCTCCTGCTCGGCGGGGGCGCGTTCGCCGGGATGCAGCTCGCGGGGCCGCTCACCGACCGGTTCGGCGCGCGCAGGGTCGTCCCGGTCAGCGCGCTGCTGTGCAGTGCGGCGCTGATCCTCCCCGGGACGGCGACCGGGCCGTGGGCGCTGGGCGGGGCGCTGCTGGTCCTCGGCGCGGCCAACGGCTTCCTCGACGTCAGCATGAACACGCACGCCGTCCAGGTCGAGCGGGCCTACGCGCGTCCGGTGATGTCGGCCTTCCACGCGGTCTTCTCGCTCGGCGGCGTGGCCGCGGCCCTCGTCGGCGCGCGCACCCTGAGCTGGGGCTGGAGCCCCGCCGTGACCCTTCCGGTGATGAGCGTCCTCGGCATGGCCGTGGCGCTGGCGGCCGCTCCCGCGCTGCTGCGTCCCGAACCCGCGGAGGCGGAAGCGCCGGACGCGCCGGAGGCGGCCCGGCGCCGGACTCCGCGCCGGATCTGGCTGCTCGGCGTGCTCGCCTTCGCGCTGATGCTCTGTGAGGGCGTCGCGAACGACTGGAGCGCCCTGCACCTGCGGGACGTCCTGGACGCCTCGCCGGGCGTCGCCGCCCTGTCCTTCGGCGCCTTCGCGACCGCGATGACGGTGGGACGCTTCCTGACCGACGGCGTCGCCGGCCGGATGGGGGCGCTGTTCGTCCTGCGGTACGGAGCCCTGCTGGCCGCGGCGGGCTGGGCCCTCGCCGCCGCCTCGCCCGGCATCCCGCTCGCCATCACCGGCTGGGCGATCGCGGGGCTCGGCCTGTCCGGCTGCATCCCGCAGCTGTTCAGCGCCGCCGGCCACGCCGATCCGGACGCCGCGGGCACCAACGTCTCGCGGGTCGCGGGCCTCGGCTACCTCGGCATGCTGGCGGGCCCCGCCGTCATCGGGCCGCTGGCCGAGCTGGTCCCGCTGAACGTCACCTTCCTGCTGCCACTGGCCCTCTGCCTCGCGGCGGCGGTCTCGGCCCCCATCGTGCGCGGCCCGTCCGCGGCGGAGCGCAGGGAACCCCAGGCCCAGCCCTCCTGACCGCCCCGCCCTCCCGACCGTTCACCAGCCGATCGTGGCGGCCACCGGGCGGTGGTCGCTGCCGGTGGCGGGCAGCACCCGGGAGCTCAGCGGCCGCACGCCGCGGACCAGGATCTGGTCGATGCGGATCATCGGGAAGGCCGCGGGCCAGGTGAAGCCGAAACCGTCCCCGGCCTGCTCCTGGACCGAGCGCAGCCGCGAGGTGAGGCCGGTGAACGCGCGATCGTCCATGCTGCCGTTCAGATCGCCGAGCAGCACCACCCGCTCGTTCGGCTCGGCGGCGACGGCCTCGCCGAGCGCGCGGGCGCCCGCGTCCCGCTGGCCCGTCGACAGACCCGCCCGGGGGTTCACCCGCGCGGATCCCAGATGGGCGACGTACACCGCGAGCGGCCCGCGGGCGGTGGCCACGGTGGTCCGCAGCCCACGGTTGTAGGGCAGCTTGACGGCGGCGGGCTTGGCGTCGCCCAGCGGCCCCGCGTCCATCCGGACGTCGACCGTCCGCGTCTCGGACAGCGGGAACCTGCTCCACAGCCCGACCGTGCCCAGCACCGCGTGGTGCGGGTAGGCCGTCCCCAGCTCCTTCTCGTAGGTGGGCAGCGCGTGCGGGGTGATCTCCACCAGGGCCAGGACGTCCGCCCCGGAGCGGGCCAGCCCGCGGGCGGTGCCGGCGGGGTCGGCGTTGCCCGCGCCGACGTTCTGCCCCGCGACGGTGAGATCGCCGCCCGGCCGCGACCTGTCGCCGAGCAGCCCGCCGAACAGATGCAGCCACACCGCGACCGGCAGCAGCAGCGCCACCACGGCGGAGGGCGACCGGCGCCGGACCGCCAGGACCAGCAGCACGGGGACGAACACCCCGAACCAGGGCAGGAAGGTCTCCACCAGGCTGCCGAGATTCCCGACCCGGTTGGGGATCCTCGCGTGCAGCCCCAGGACGAGGCCGAGCAGCAGCGCCAGCGCCGTGAGGACGGGCCCCCGCCGCCATGCCGTGATCTCCATTCGCATGACGCCCATCGAACACCGGGTGATGTTGCCGGAGCGTATGCGATTTCCGATACGGTCGCGGTACACACCCGCTCCTAGCATGGGTTTCATGCGGGTGCTGATCGTTGAGGACGAGCCGTACATGGCCGAGGCCATCCGGGACGGCCTGCGTCTGGAGGCCATCGCGGCCGACATAGCGGGCGACGGGGACACGGCCCTGGAGCTTCTGAGCGTCAACACCTACGACATCGCGGTCCTCGACCGCGACGTCCCGGGGCCGTCCGGCGACGAGATCGCCGCCCACATCGTCGCCTCCGGCAGCGGGATGCCGATCCTCATGCTGACCGCGGCCGACCGTCTCGACGACAAGGCGTCCGGGTTCGGTCTCGGCGCCGACGACTACCTCACGAAACCCTTCGACCTGCGGGAACTCGCCCTCAGGCTGCGGGCGCTCGACCGCAGGCGGGCGCACAGCAGGCCGCCGGTCCGGGAGATCGCCGGGCTGCGGCTGGACCCGTTCCGCAGGGAGGTCCACCGCGACGGCCGCCCCGTCCCGCTCACCAGGAAGCAGTTCGCGGTGCTGGAGGTCCTCGTGGCCGCCGACGGCGGGGTCGTCGGCGCGGAGGAGCTCCTGGAACGCGCTTGGGACGAGAACGCCGACCCGTTCACCAACGCCGTCCGGATCACGGTCTCGGCCCTGCGCAAGCGGCTCGGCGAACCCTGGATCATCGTGACGGTGCCGGGCGTCGGCTACCGGATCGCGCGTCCGGAGGAGGCGCCGGGGGGAGCGGGCCGTGGATAGGGGGGCCGGGCCGAGCGTCCGGCTCAAACTCACGCTCAGCTACGCCGGATTCCTCATGCTCGCGGGCGCGCTGCCGCTCCTCGCCGTCGCGGTGTTCCTGCTGCGCTCCCAGCGGCTGGGCTTCGCGCCGGACGAGGTGGTCATCTCCTCGCCGGGCTCGGCCTACCTGCGGGCCTTCGCCCCGACGGCCGCCGCGATCATGGCGTTCCTGCTGGTGTTCGGCCTGGCGGGCGGGTGGCTCCTCGCCGGGCGGATGCTCGCGCCGCTGGCCCGCATCACCGAGGCCACCCGCCTGGCCGCGGAGGGATCGCTCGAGCACCGGATCCGGCTGCCCGGCCGCACCGACGAGTTCCGCGAGCTCGCCGACGCCTTCGACACGATGCTCGCCCGGCTCGAAGAGCACGTCGCCGGGGAGCGCAGGTTCGCCGCCAACGCCTCCCATGAGCTGCGCACCCCGCTGGCGATCTCCAAGGCGCTCATCGACGTGGCCCGCGCCGATCCGCACCGCGACACCGCCGAGCTCCTGGACCGCCTGCACGCCGTCAACACCCGGGCGATCGACCTCTCCGAGGCGCTGCTCCTGCTCAGCCGGGCGGGGCAGCGCTCCTTCACCCGGGTCCCCGTCGACCTGTCCCTCCTCGCGGAGGAGGCCGTGGAGACCCTTCTTCCCCTCGCCGAACGGCGCGGCGTCGCCCTCGAGACGTCCGGCGAGATCACCCCCGCGACCGGATCGCGGGCCCTCCTGCTGCAACTCACGACGAACCTCGTCCACAACGCGATCGTCCACAACCTCCCCGCGGACGGCACCGTCCTGATCACCACCGCCACCCGCCGCTCGACGGCGGTCCTCACCGTCGAGAACACCGGTGAGCGGCTCACCCCCGACGTGGTAGCGACGCTCGCCGAACCCTTCCGGCGCGGCACCGGACGCCTGCGCACCGGCCACCAGGGCACCGGCCTGGGCCTGGCCATCGCCCGGACCATCACCGAGGCCCACGACGGCACTCTCACCCTCACGCCGCGCCCCGGAGGAGGCCTGCTCGCCACCGTCGAGCTGCCCCTGACGATCTAGATCCGAGCATTGACAAAATATTCTTGTACGTAAAGACTTGTCTTTGCCATGAGAGACATCGTGTACCTCGATCAGATCGAGCAGGCCGAGGCCCTGCTCAAGCCGCAGCGGATCGAAGTGCTGCGGCAGCTCGCCGAACCCCGGTCCTGCACCGAGGTGGCGGCCGAGCTCGGCCAGACCCCGCAGCGGGTCTACTACCACGTGAAGCGCCTGGTGGAGGCGCGGCTGGCCGGACAGGTGGCCGAGCGCAGAGTGCGCGGGATCCACGAAGGGATCTACCAGGCCGCCGGCCGGTCCTACTGGCTGTCCCCCGGCCTGGTGGGCCGGATCGGGCTGCGCCAGACCCGCGACCTGCTCGGCCTCGGCCACATCGTCGACCTGATGGAGGAGGTGCAGGCGGACGTCGCCGCCCTCGACCTCACCCGGCCGGAGCTGCCGTCGGTCGGCGTCTCGGGGGACATCCGGGTGCGGCCCGAGGACCGTCCCGCGTTCCTGGCGGAGTTGCAGCACACGTTGCAGGACCTGTTCAGCCGCTACGGCGGTGCCGAGGGCGACGCGTTCCGGATGGCCGTCGTCTGCTATCCCAAGGGAGATCCCGATGACCGATCCGCACAAGACCGAACCTGACCTGCGCCTGCGCGCGGTGCTCCCGGCCCCGCCCAAGGACGTCTACCAGGCGCTCACCGACCCGGCCGCGCTGCGGGCGTGGCTGACCGAGCACGCCGAGGTCGACCTGCCCGGCAGGTACGCGTTCTGGGGCCGCTCCACCCCGGACGGCGCGGAGCCGCACCAGCGCGTGCTGCACGTCGACGAGAGCACGGTCAGGTTCGCCTGGACGGTCGAGGGCGTCGAGGCCACGGTGCAGTTCGAGGTGGCCGAGAACGAGGACGGCACCCTGTTCACCCTGACCCAGAGCGACCTGCCCAGCTTCGAGGAGGTCCTGGCCGACCGGGCCGGTGCCCGCGGCGGGATGCAGACCTTCTGGACCCTGGCGATCGCGAACCTGGCCGACCATCTCGCGGGCCGCGAGCTCACGCCCAAGTGCGACTTCACCTCGTCGGAGTTCCGCGCCTCGGTGCTGATCGACGCGGATCCCGAGGCGGTCTTCGCCTCGATGACCAGGCCGGAGCTGTTCCACCAGTGGTTCGGCGTTCGCGTCGACATCGAGCCGTGGGTCGGCGGCCGGTTCGCCATGGGCGGCTTCGAGCTGAACCCGGGCGGCGTCGAGTTCGTCGAGTTCGAGCCGGGCCGCAAGGCCACCCTGCGCTACGCCGACGGAATGACCGACAGCTGGGAGCTGGAGGGTTCGGACGGGAAGACCCGGCTCACCGTCGTCCAGAGCGGCTTCGATCCCGCGAACCCGCCGCACCCGGGCTGGGCCGGCTGGCTGGCGGGCATCTCCGCCCTGCGCCGCTACCACGAGCTGCCGGCCTGGCGCTCGCTCTGGCGCTCGATCGAGGTCGCGGGCGTCCCCGGGGGGATGCTGACCGTCGACGAGTGAGCGCCGGACGAACGAAGAGCGGGTGCCGGGGAGACCTCCCCGGCACCCGCTCTCCCTGTTCCGTGGCCGATCAGTGCTCCTCGACGGCCTCCGGCCGGGACGGCAGCAGCAGCGCCGTGATCAGCACGGCCACCGAGAGGACCGCGCTGACCACGAAGGCCAGATGCATCCCGTCGAGGGCGGCGACGGTGGCGGTGGCGCCGTCGGCGATCCGGGTCGCGGTCCGCTGGCTCATCAGAGTGATCACCAGGGCGGTGCCGAACGCGGCGGAGACCTGCTGAAGCGTGCTGAGGATGGAGCTGCCGTGTGAGTAGAGCTGCGGCGGCACCGCGCCGAGCCCGAGGGTGAAGACCGGGGTGAACAGCGCGGCGAGGCTCAGCATCAGCAGCATGTGCAGGCCGAGGATCTGCCAGTACGGCATCGTCAGGGTGAGCCGGGTGAAGCCCGCGAGCGCCAGGATGATGCCGACGGACCCGGGGAGGACGAGGACCCGTCCGCCGAACCGGTCGAAGACCCGGCCGATGGTCGGGCCGAGCAGGCCCATCGCGAGGCCGCCCGGCATGACCAGGAGCCCGGTCTGGAGGGCGCTGAGCCCGCGGACGTTCTGCAGGTAGAGCGGCAGCAGGATCATCGATCCCATCATCGCCATGAAGGCGACGGTCATCAGGATGAGCGAGACCACGTAGGTGCGGTTGCGGAGGGTGCGCAGGTCGAGCAGCGGGACCCCGCGCTTCTGCAGGCCGAGCTGCCGGAAGACGAACACGACGATGGCCGTCAGCCCGGCGCCCACGATCGCGGCGGCCGTGCCGTAGCCGCCGGCGTGGAACCGGCTCAGCCCGTAGACCAGGCCGCCGAAGCCGAAGGCCGCCAGCACGACGCTGAACCAGTCGATGGAGCTCTCCTGCGGCTCCCCGACGTTCTCGAGCTTCCGCAGCCCGGCCCAGGTGATCACAGCCGCGATGGGCACCACCACGACGAACAGCCACCGCCAGCTGCCCACCTGGAGGATCAGCCCGGAGACCACCGGCCCCATCGCGGGCGCGACCGAGATCGCCAGCGTGACGTTCCCCATCACCCGGCCGCGATCGGCCATCGGGACGACCTGCATGAGGGTGGTCATCAGCAGCGGCATCATGACCGCGGTGCCGGAGGCCTGGACGATCCGCGCCCCCAGCAGGACGGTGAAGGTCGGCGCGACGGCCGCCAGCACGGTGCCCGCGATGAACAGGCCCATGGCGACGGAGTAGGCCTGCCGGGTCGTGACCCGCTGGAGGAACCATCCGGTCGCGGGGATGACCGCCGCCATCGTGAGCATGAACGCGGTCGAGAGCCACTGAGCCGTCTGTTCGGTGATCTCCAGCGCGCTCATGAGCTTCGGAATCGCGTTGATCATGATCGTTTCGTTCAGGATCACCACGAACGTCGCGAGCACCAGCAGCCGGACGACGGGAGGCGTCCGGCTGCTGGCCGCGGGCCCTGCTGGGGGGGAGAGATCGATCTCGGAGGCTGTCATGTCACCCGATCAGACGTGCGGAGATGGCAAAGGGGGATTGTCCCGACAGACACTTCCACAAGCCTCTGACAGAATCCCAACCGTTTTCCGCCTCGCCCGTCCCGTCGCACGTGGGCCGGCCGATGGTCTCAGCCGGTGTTCTCAGCCGGCGGGGCTGGTCCAGCCGACCGGGATGCGGGCGATCCGGACGCGCTGCGGGTGGTCGCCGACCGGCACCGAGACGATCTTCTGACCGGTGGCGAAGCTGATCGCGGTGACCTGGTCGGAACCGCTCTCGGAGATGACGCAGTCCCTGCCGTCACCGCTGACGGTCGCCCAGTAGGGCTTGGACGCGGAGACGAGCGGCCCCTGCTGGAGGGTGGACCGCTGGACGATCGTCGCGTAGTCGTCCATCGTGCCCGCGACGCAGAGCTTCGAGCCGTCGGGGCTCATCGAGAGCCCGTGGTGGCGCGAGTCGTTGACGAAGGTGGTCCGGTCGTCGCTGGTGGCGGGGTTCTTCGGCAGCGTCTTGATCCGGGTGATCTTGTCGGTGGCGGGGTCGTACTCTACGAGGCCGTTGAAGTAGGAGACCTGGAAGTAGAGCTTGGACTGGTCGGGCGAGAAGACGGTGGGGCGCACGGAGTTGGACAGGTCCGAGCGGCCGGCGGCGTCCAGGCGGGACCGCATGTCGATGGTCTTGACGACCTTGTAGGTGCTCGCGTCGGCGACGGTGATGTGCCGGTCGCCCTTGAGGAAGTCCTGCCAGGGGGCGTCGAAGTCGTTGTTGACCTCGCCGATCGACATGTTCCAGAGCTTGCCGTCCGGGGTGAAGATGTTCTCGTGCGGCTTGGCGCCGGTGGGGAACGAGCCGAGCTGGGCGCCGGTGGCGATGTCCAGCACGTAGACCGTGTTGGACAGCGAGGCCGACACCGCGACGCGCTTGCCGTCGGGCGAGACGGCCATGTGGTCGGAGCGGTAGCCGCCGACCGCGAACCGCCATTTGACCTTGTTGGTGGCCAGGTCGATGGAGACGACGTCGCCGAAGCTCGGCCGGGAGACGACCATGGCCGAGCCGTCGGGCGTGGAGTACATGTCGTCCACGTACTGGTCGTGGCCCTCGCCCGCGGTCGCGCGGATGCCGAGGTAGACGACGAGGTTGACCGGGTTGAGGTAGATCGCGGCGAGGCGCTGGGCCTTGTCGGGGATGACGTTGACGCGGCCGATCTTGTGGAAGTCGCCGGTGGAGGCGATGACGTCGGCGGTGCCTTCCCAGTTGTTGCCGACGAACATGACCTCCTGCAGGTCGGGGGCGGCCTGCGCGGGGAGGGAGAGCCCCGCCGCGGCGACCGCGGCGGCGGCTCCGGCGGCGAGCAGGGTTCTGGACCGCAGGGAACGGAACGAGAGGGACATGGATGCTCCACGGGGGGTGGGCGGCTAGTCTGAACTTTGGAATTGCCAAAGTTCAGATTGTGTTACTGGATGGTAGGCGGCCGTGGCGCACGCGACAACCCCGGAATGCGGGAAAATGCGGTCGTCGACAGCGGAGGCACGGTGGCGGGAAAGATCACCCCGGCGGAACGCCGGTACGGCGGCAAGGACGCCGCCCAGCGGCAGGCCGAGCGGCGCGCCCGCTTCCTGGAGGCGGGACTCGACCTGTTCGGCCGGGCACCCGGCTACCGGGGGACCTCCCTGGCCGAGGTGTGCAGGGCGGCGGGCCTGTCCAGCCGCCAGTTCTACGAGGAGTTCCACGCGCTCGAGGACCTCCTGGCCGATCTGCACCGGATGGTCCACGGCCAGGCCCAGCGCGCGGTCTTCGAGACACTTCCCTCGATCCAGGACCTTCCGCTCGCCGAGCGTCTCGAACGCATGCTGCACGCCTACGTGGAGGGCGCCGCCGCCGATCCCCGGCACGCCCGCATCGCCTACGTCGAGGTCATCGGCGTCAGCCCCCGCATCGACCTCCAGCGTCTCGAACGCCGCTCGACCTGGATCGGCTTCATGACGGCCGTCACCGACGAGGCCGTCGCCCGCGGCGAGATCCCGCCCGCCGACTACACGATCGCGGGGGCCGCCTACATCGGGGCCGTCAACGGCCTCATGCACGACTGGGTCGTCGGCTGGGTCGACGCCACCCGGGCGGAGATCGCCGACGAGCTCCTCCAGCTCCTCCTCGGCCGGTACAAGATCGCTCTGTAGGCCGTCCGGCGGAAAATCGCGAATCATGGACCATCGGGACGGTTGACCCGACCCGATGGCGGACAGCGTGATCGTGGGGACCGGGCCGGCCGGTCCTCCCGGACGGTTTCCGTCCACGACCGCGAGGAGCCTGCTCCGCCCATGACCGCCGAGAAAGACGCGGGCCCCGCCGAACGGGCTTCGGAGGGCCGGGGAGTCCGTTCCCGGCTGCCCCGCTCCGCCCACGAGGGGTTCGAGCCGCCCGCGACCAGAGCCGACCCGATCGACGTCCTGGAGGAGCAGTCGGCGGTCAGGGTGCCGGAGCTGGTCCCGATCCGGTACGCCCGGATGATGGAGTCGCCGTTCCGCTTCTACCGGGGAGCCGCGGCGCTCATGGCCGCCGACCTGGGCGCCACCCCTCACACGGGGATCACGGTGCAGCTCTGCGGGGACGCGCACATGCTGAACTTCCGGCTCCTCGCCTCGCCCGAGCGCCATCTGATGTTCGACATCAACGACTTCGACGAGACCCTGCCGGGCCCCTTCGAGTGGGACGTCAAGCGGCTGGCCACGAGCCTGGTGATCGCAGGACGCGCCAACGGGTTCTCCACCAGGATCCGCAGGGAACTCGTCCAGGACTGCGTGCGCGGCTACCGGGAGCGGATGCACGAGTTCGCCGCGCTGCCCGTCCTGGACGTCTGGTACGCCCAGGACAACGCCGACCAGCTCGAGGCGCTCCAGAACAAGAGGATCCGCGGGCACCTGTCCCGGGCGATGACCCAGGCCCGCACCCGGACCAGCCTCCAGGCCTTCACCAAGCTCACCAGGACCGAGGACGGCCGGCGCCGGTTCATCGCCGATCCGCCGCTCATCACGCCCTTCCGCGACCTGGTCTCCGGCGCCGAGCGCGACGACCTGGAGGAGAACCTGCACGAACTGCTGCGCGGCTACGGCGACAGCCTGTCCTCCGAACGCCGCCATCTGCTGAGCCGCTTCCGGGTGATCGACATGGCCCGCAAGGTGGTCGGGGTGGGCAGCGTGGGCACCCGGTGCTGGGTGATCCTCCTCCAGGGCAGGGACGAGGGCGATCCGCTGATCCTCCAGGCGAAGGAGGCCGGCGAGTCGGTCCTGGCCCCCTATCTCGGCGCGAGCGAGTACACGAACGAGGGGCACCGGGTGGTGGCAGGGCAGCGGCTGCTCCAGGCGGCGAGCGACATCTTCCTCGGCTGGCAGTCGACCGTCGGGATCGACGGCCGGCACCGCGACTTCTACGTGCGGCAGCTCCGTGACTGGAAGGGCGTGGCGGTCCCGGAGAACATGGCCCCGGCCACGATGAGGGCCTTCGGACGCTACTGCGGAGCCTCCCTGGCCCGGGCCCACGCCCGGTCCGGAGACCCCATCGGCATCGCCGCCTACCTCGGCCGGGGGGACTCCTTCGACCGTGCGCTCGTCGGGTTCGCCGAGGACTACGCCGACCAGAACGAGCGCGACCACCAGGCCCTCGTCAACGCCGTCCACACCGGCCGGATCCCGGCAAACTGCCCTTGAGGGAACCTTCGGCCCCGCTTGGTCTACGTCCCCCGCCGCGCCGGGCACTGTGAAGATCAGAGGATCGGCACGATCGAGGAGGTGTTCTGTGGCCCCACAGGGTGCTCGGCCTGAACAGTACGACTACTCCGAACCGCCCGCCGGGGGCTGGGTTCTCGGATTCACCGTCTTCGCGGCCGCGATGATGATCATCACGGGGATGTTCCAGGCGTTCCAGGGGCTCGTCGCGATCTTCCGCGGGAGCTACTACGTGAACACCCGCGAGTACCTCTTCGAGTTCAACGTGACCACGTGGGGCTGGATCAACCTCATCATCGGGATCCTGGTGTTCTGCGCGGGCGCCGCGGTGTTCGGCGGATACCTGTGGGCCCGGGCCGTCGCGATCGGGATGGCGGCGCTCGCGGCCGTCACCAACTTCCTGTTCATGCCCTACTACCCGATCTGGTCGATCGTCACGGTCGCGTGCAGCATTCTGGCGATCTTCGCCCTGTGCAAGTACAACAGCGGGAACGCCCTGCGGACCGACAAGCGCTGAACCGCCTCCCCCCTCGTGGCACGACCCTCCCCCGAACGACGGCCTCGCCCCGAGGTCCCTTTCCGGAGAGGTCCGCCTGTGAAGATCGAGGGCCCCAGGGCGAAGCTGCTGGCGCTGGTGATCCCGGCGCTCTGCGTCGGGGTGGCCTGCGGCCTGATCCTCGCCGCGGTCGACGCGCTGGCGGAGGGGTTGCAGCATCTCGTCTGGGACGACCTGCCGGAGGCGCTGGGCGTCGCGGGGGAACCGGCCTGGTGGACCGTCCTGATCCTGACCGCGGCGGGTCTGCTCGTCGGCCTGGTCGTCTGGCGGTTCCCGGGCGGCGCGGGCCCCGACCCGGCCACCGAGGGCCTGATCGGGCCGCCGCTGAAACCGGCGACCGTCCCAGGGCTGCTGCTGGCGACCGTGCTGACCCTGGCGGGCGGGGTGAGCCTCGGCCCGGAGAACCCGATCACGGCGGTCAACGTGACCCTCGCCGTGGCGCTGGGCCTGCGGTTCCTGCCCTCGATCAAGGGGGAGATGTGGCTCGGCCTGGCCACGGCGGGCACGATCGGTGCCCTCTTCGGCACCCCGGTCGCCGCGGCCCTGATCCTTTCGGAGGTGTTCGCCGGGAAGAGCGACACGGCGCTGTGGGACCGGCTCTTCGGCCCGCTGCTGGCGGCCGGCGCGGGAGCCCTGACGACCTCGGTGATGGCGCATGCGGCGATCGAGATCGATCTTCCCGCCTACCCGGGCTTCCATCTCGTCGACCTGGTCAGCGGGACCGCCATCGCGGTGGCGGCGTGCGCGCTGGGACTGAGCGCGGTGTACGCGTTCCCGAAGGTCCACGGCCTCTTCCAGCGCGTCGGCCATCCCGTCCTGATGATCGGGCTCGGCGGTCTCGTGCTGGGCGTGCTCGGCGCGATCGGCGGCCGGATCACCCTGTTCAAGGGGCTGTCGGAGATGCAGGAACTGCTCGCCGAGCAGCACACCAACGGCGGGCTGCTCCTGATCGTCCTGGTCAAGCTGGCGGCGCTGCTCACCGCCGCGACCTGCGGCTTCAAGGGCGGCCGGATCTTCCCGATCGTGTTCGTCGGGGTCGTCTTCGGGCTGCTCGCCCACCAGCTCGTCGACGCCGTGCCGATCGGCCTCGCCGTCGGCTCCGCCCTGCTCGGAGTCCTGCTCGCCACGACGCGGCAGGGCTGGCTCAGCCTGTTCCTGGCGGTGACCGTCGTGGCGGACATCGCGCTCCTGCCCGTCCTGTGCGTCATCCTCGCGCCGGCCTGGCTGCTGGCCACCGGACGGCCGGAGATGCAGATCAAGAGCGAGCACCGGGAGGCCGTCGCCCGGTGACTCCTGCGGTGCGCAGTGCGATCCACGACTTCCAGCGGCTGGGAAAAGGTTCTTCGGAAAGGCGGCTCACATGGAGTCAGCACCAAAGACGATGAACGTCCGCCAGGCGGCGTTCATCGGTGTCGGAGCGATGGTCGGGGCGGGCATCTTCGCCCTCCTGGGGGCCGCGGGGGAGGTGGCGGGCGCCGCGGTCTGGATCTCCTTCCTGATCGCCGGGGCGATCGCGGTCCTCCAGGGCTACTCCTTCGCCAAGCTCGGCGCCCGGTACCCGTCCGCGGGCGGACTGCTGGAGTACGTGGCGAAGGGCATGGGCAACGGCCACGTCACCGGCATCACCGCCTGGCTGATCTACGTGGCCAACGGCATCGTGACGGCCATGGTCGCGGTCTCGTTCGGCAGCTACGCCAGCTCGGCGGTGGCCGACGAGAGCACGGGCTGGGCGACGTTCTTCGCCGCACTGATCATCGTCGTCATGACGCTGGTGAACATCGTGGGCTCGAGGCTCGTGGTGAAGGCCCAGACGCTCATCGTCTTCGTCGTCATGGCGATCCTGACCGTGTTCGCGGTGGTGACCATCGCCAGCGGCGACTTCTCCCTGCTGTCGCCCTCGGGGTACCCGTCGGTGCGGGACATCGTCTCCAGCGTGGCCCTCACCTTCTTCGCCTTCCTCGGCTTCGGCATCATCACCTTCACCGCGAAGGACCTGGAGAACCCGTCGAAGCAGCTTCCGCGGGCCATGTTCCTGGCGCTGGGCATCGCGACCGTCATCTACGTGGCGATCGCCATCGGGGTCTTCAGCACCCTGACCGTCGAGAAGGTCATCTCCTCCGGCGGCACGGCGCTCGCGGTGGCGGCCGAGCCGACGCTCGGCAAGGCGGGCTACTGGCTGATGACCGTGACCGCGCTGTTCTCCACCGCCGGTGCGACCAACGCCGGTCTCTACCCGGCCGTCGGCCTGTCGGAGCGGCTGGCCGAGACGGGGCAGTTCCCGCAGGTCATGGCCCGCAGGCTCGGCGGACGCGCGTCGGTCGGCCTGCTGGTCCAGGCGGTCGTCTGCCTGGTCCTCGCCCTGTTCTTCAACCTCGACGCCATCGCCTCGATCGGCAGCGCCGTCGCCCTGCTGATCTTCACCTTCATCACGGTGGCCCACTTCCGGGTCCGCCACGAGACCAAGGCCAACCCGGTCATCCTCGGCCTCGCCGTCGGTTCGGCCGGCCTGGTCCTGCTGACCTTCATCTTCACCACGCTCATCCACGAGCCCGCCGCGATCACGGCCATCATCGTGATCCTTGTCCTGAGCGTCGCGGTCGACTACGGATGGAAGGCGCGCCACGTCAAGTCGGGCGGGGCGTTCCCGACCCTGCCCGACGACCCGCCCCCGGCCGTGGACGGCGCCCCGGCCGCGACCGGGAACGACAAGGGATGACGGACGTCCGGCGGGGAGGGCGGAGGCCGTGAAGGCCGCGCGCCGGCTGCGGCCCGCCGACTTCGCCCGTCTCGCCGTCGGCTGGGCGACCGGGGCCGCGGCCCTGGGCGTCGCCGTGTGGCTGCTGCCCGGGCTGTCGGTGACCTCGGGCTGGGCCGTGGTGGGCGTCGCCGCGGTCACGGGACTGCTCGGCCTGGTGATCCGGCCGCTGCTCACCGAGGTCGCGGCGGTGCTGGGCTGGCTGGTCGTCGGCCTGGCCGCGCTGGTCGGCCAGGCGGTGGTGGTCCACGTGGCGCTCACCCTGGTGCCCGGGGTGGAGTGCACCTCGTTCTGGACCGCGGTCGCGGCCTCGTGGATCACCGCGATCGCGAGCACCTTCCTGGTCTGGGCGGCGACGGCGGGCACGTCCGACTCCTTCAGCGCGTCCCTGCGGCGGACCGCCCGGCACCACCGCGAGGTGCCCGATCCCGAACTCGACGGGGTCCTGTTCGTCCAGCTCGACGGGGTCTCCCACCAGGTGCTGAGCTGGGCCCTCCAGTCGGGGTCCATGCCGACGCTGCACCGGCTGGTCGCGTCCGGGTCGCACACCCTGCACGGCTGGACGGTCCAGATCCCGTGCACGACCCCGGCCAGCCAGCAGGGCATCCTGCACGGCACCTGCCAGGGCATCCCGGCCTTCCGCTGGCTCGACCGTGAACTCGGCCGGGTCGTGATCGCCAACCGTCCCGCCGACGCGGCCCTCATCGAGGAGCGCGCCGGCACCGGACGGGGGCTGCTGGCCGACGACGGCGTCTCGGTGTCCAACATGTTCTCCGGCGACGCCCCGCGCAGCCTCCTGACGATGAGCCGGATCACCCTCACCAGGGGTTCGCGGGACACCCGGCGGATCTTCGCCAAGTTCGTGCTCCGCCCCGACGGCTTCGCCCGCAGCCTCAGCCGCACGGTCGCCGAGATCGTCCGGGAGCGGTTCCAGGCGTCCCGGCAGCGCCGCCTGGACGTCCGGCCGCGCGTCCACAGGTCCTGGACGTTCGCCGTCCTGCGGGCCGTCAGCAACGGCCTGCTCCGCGACATGAACACGATGATCCTCGTCGAGGAGATGATGCGCGGCACCCGCAGCGTCTACGTCGACTACGTGGACTACGACGAGGTCGCCCACCACGCGGGCAGCGCCCGCCTGGAGTCCCTGGCCGCGCTCACCAGCCTCGACCAGGTCCTGTCGGTGCTGGAGGACGTCTCCCGGCACACCGCCCGCCGCTACCACCTCGTCGTCCTGTCCGACCACGGGCAGTCGCAGGGCCAGCCGTTCGCCGACCGCTACGGCATCGATCTGGGCGGGCTCTGCGCCGACCTGATGCGGCAGCGCGTCGAGACCTACGAGGAGAACCCCGAGAGCTGGGGCCGGGTCGAGGTGCTCCTCGACGACCTGGCCGGCCGGGAGAAGCTCACCGAGCGCGCCGCCCACTCGGCCGCCCGGCGGCTGCGGGCGCGCGCCACGGTCGCCGACCCCGAGGAGACCGGGGCGCCGGTCGTCCTGGGCTCGGGCAACCTCGGCATGGTCTACCTGCCCGAGCCGCACACGCTGGCCGACCTGGACGCCCGCTGGCCCCGGCTGGTCCCGGGCCTGGTCGACCATCCCGGCATCGGCTTCGTCGCGGGCGACGACGGCCGGGGGCCCGTGGCCGTCGGCGCCCACGGTGTGCACCGGCTCGACACCGGCGAGGTCGAGGGGACCGATCCGCTGGCGCCCTACGGCGAGCACGCCGCCATCAGGCTCCGTGACGCGCTGCGGATGCCGCAGGCCCCCGACCTCTACGTCAACAGCGCCCTGGACCCCGAGACCCTTGAGGTCTCGGCCTTCGAGGACCTCGTCGGCTGCCACGGCGGGCTCGGCGGCTGGCAGGACCGGGCCTTCCTCCTGGCCCCGGCCGGCTGGGTGCCGCCCGGCACCGAGATCGTCGGCGCGGAGGATCTGCACCGCCGTCTCGTCGCCATGCTGGAGGCACTCGGGCACCGAAGGAATATGCCAAAAAGGACTTAGCAAACTTTCCTTGAGTTTGACTTTTGTTAGCATATTCCCCTTTCGGAAATGTAGTCATTGCGGACTATTCCAAGGAGACGCGGTGACCACTCACGTTCCAGACATGGCGGTGAAGGCCCCGGACACCGGGCCCGCCTGGCACACTTTGCGCGCGGATGAAGTCCTGTTCGCGCAAAGGGTCGACAAAGAACAGGGTCTCGACTCCGCCGAGATCGCCTCCCGTACGGAACGGTACGGGTCCAACAGGTTCGTGACGAAGCCGCCCGAACCGCGCTGGCGGGCGTTCCTGCGCCAGTACGCCGACTCGATGCAGATCGTGCTCCTGGTGGCCGGGGTGGGCAGTCTCGCGCTCCAGGAGTGGGAGACCGGCTTCACCCTCCTGGGCCTGACGCTCTTCAACGCCGTGCTCGGCCTGCGGCAGGAGGGCAAGGCCGCCGCGGCGGTCGCGGCCCTCCAGAAGATGATGATCGTGAAGGCCCGGGTGCGGCGCGGCGGCAGGGTCGAGGTGGTCTCCGCCGAGGAGCTCGTGCCGGGCGACATCGTGGCCGTCGAGGCCGGGGACGTCGTCCCGGCGGACGGCCGGCTGCTGCGCGCGGCGACGCTGGAGGTCGCGGAGTCGGCGCTGACCGGTGAGAGCCTGCCGGTGACCAAGGGCACAGAGCCGGTGGCGGGCGACGACACCCCGCTCGGCGACCGGTCCGGCATGGTCTACATGAACACCAACGTCACCCGGGGCGCGGGCGAGTTCGTCGTCACGGCCACCGGGATGACGACCGAGGTCGGGCACATCTCCGGGCTGCTCCAGGAGGCCGGCGACGACAAGTCGCCGCTCACCCGCCAGCTCGACAAGCTCACCAGCCAGATCCTGTGGATCGCGGCCGCAGCGCTGATCGTGTCGGCCGTGCTAAACCTGGCCCGCGGCGACTCCTTCAGCGCCGTCTTCCAGGCGGCCGTCGCGTTCGCCATCGGCGCCCTGCCGGAGAACCTGCCCGCCGTGGTCACCACGATCCTGGCGCACGGCACGCAGTCGCTGGCCAAGGCCGGTGCGATCATGAAGCGGCTGCAGTCGACCGAGACGCTCGGCTCCACCTCGGCGATCAACTCGGACAAGACCGGGACGCTCACCCTCAACGAGATGACGGCCGTCCAGATGGCGATCGTCGGCCGCCGCTACGAGATCGAGGGCAAGGGCTACTCGACCTCCGGTGGGATCACCCGGGTGGCCGGGCAGTCGGAGGTGCCGCTCGACCCGTTCCTGCTGCCGATGGTCCTGGCCTCGGACGCGGTCGTCCACGACGGCGAGCTGATCGGCGACCCGACCGAGGGCGCCCTGGTCGCGCTGGCGGCCAAGGGCGGGGTGGCGGCCGTCGCGACCCGCGAGACCTACCCGCGCGTCGCCGAGCTGCCCTTCGACGCCGCCTACAAGCTCATGGCGACCTTCCATCGGATGACCGGCGACAGCGGCGGGGAGGTCGTCCGCTGCTTCGTGAAGGGCGCCCCCGACCAGCTGCTCGCCCGGGCGTCCCAGGTGTTCGACGCCGACAGGGGCACGGTGCCCGCCGACGAGGAGTTCCGGCGGCTCTACCTGGCGGAGAACGAGCGGCTCGGCTCGCAGGGCCTGCGGGTGATGGCCACCGCCCGCCGCGACTTCGACCCGGCGTCCTTCGACCCGTCCGCCGACCTGCTGCCCCTCGTCGAGGACCTGGAGCTGCTGTCGCTGGTGGGGATCGTCGACCCGCCCCGGCCCGCCGCCAAGGACGCCATCGCGACCGCGAAGAAGGCGGGCATCCAGGTCCGCATGATCACCGGTGACCACGCCGTCACCGCCGCCGCGATCGCCGCCGAGCTCGGCATCGACGGCAAGGTGATCACCGGGGCGGAGTTCAACACGATGTCCGACGAGCGGATCGCGGCGGAGATCGACGACATCGGCGTCATCGCCCGGGTCACGCCCGAGGACAAGGTGCGCCTCGTCGACATGCTCAAGAGCCGCGGCCAGACCGTCGCGATGACCGGCGACGGCGTGAACGACGCGCCGGCGCTGAAGAAGGCCGACATCGGCATCGCGATGGGCATCACCGGCACCGAGGTCACCAAGGAAGCCGCGGTGATGGTCCTCACCGACGACAACTTCGCGACCATCGTCAAGGCGGTCGAGCTGGGCCGGGGTCTCTACGACAACCTCGTCAAGTACATCCGGTTCCAGATGGGCTGCCTGTTCGGCTTCATCACCTCGTTCCTGGGCGCGAGCATCTTCAACATCATCGGCGGCGTGCCGTTCCTGCCGCTGCAGACGCTGTGGATCAACTTCACGACCCTGCTCTTCCAGGCCATCGGCCTGGGCTACGGGGCCCACGCGCCGGGCCTGATGGAGCGGCGGCCGCGCCGCCCCGACCAGCCCATCCTGTCCCGCGGCACCATGGCCTGGCTCGGATTCGTCGGCCTGGTCATGGGCGTCGGGACGCTCGGCGTCGCGAGCTGGGCGGAGCGGAACCACTCCACCGAGATCGCCTTCACGATGGGCGTGGTCACGTTCTCGCTGTTCGCGCTGTTCTTCTCGATCGCGACGAAGGACGAGCACCGGACGATCTTCAGCCTCGACACGGTCTCCGACCACAAGTTCAACGTCGCGACCGCCGTGTCGATCCTCACGCTCATCGCCACGGTCACGCTGGATCCGCTCCAGCGGATCCTCGACACGACCGTCCTCAACGGCCGTCAGTGGCTGATCTGCGTCTGCACCGCGCTCTCGGTGGTCGTCGTCTCCGAGATCCGCAAGGCCGTGCTGCGCCGCCGGGCGCCGGAGGCCGTCCAGGAGGCCTGATCCTCCGCACCGGGGCCGCCCACCGTATCCGCCGGTGGGCGGCCCCGCGAGGTCAGGAGGCCGAGAAGGCCAGCCGTCCGAGTCTGCGCCAGTCCAGCGGCGGCTTCGGGCGGGGCGCGCTCTTGCGGTGCCGCGGCACCCGCACCCGCAGGGCACCCGGCTCGATCCGGCAGAGGACCGGGGTCGCGAAGACGAGCGCCTCGCCGTCCACGCCGACGGGGATCTCTGAGGCGTCCGCGTCGATCACGGCCTCGGCGGGCGTGAGCGCGGCGAGCCCCGGGTGGCGGCGGCCCTGGAGCATCGCGACGGCCTGGGCGGCGCCGTCGACGCTGGCCGCCAGCACGCCTAGCCTGCCGGTGTCCAGACGCTCGCGGCGGCCGAGCCCGGCGGGGTCGCCCCCCTGGTAGGGGTTGTTGCTGACGAGCACCGCCTGGGGCGTCTCGACCACGACGCCACCCGCCCGGAGGGTCAGCCGGGCGCCGCCGCGCCTGGTCAGCAGGTCGGGCAGGATCCGCAGGACGGTGCGGACCTTGTCATCGCGGTACTCGGGGCTCTGCACGACCTCCGCGTACGCCCCGAACGAGGCGTTGTTGACGAACACCCTGTCCCCGACGGTCCCCAGGTCGACCCGGAGTTCGACGCCGTCGGTGAACGCCTCCTCCAGGGACGTGGCGGGATCCTCCCGGTCGAGCCCGAGGTCCAGGGCGAAGTGGTTGCGCGTCCCGGCCGGGATCACCAAGAACGGCACGTCGTGCCGTGCCGCGACCTCGGCGACCAGCGCCTGGGTGCCGTCGCCCCCCGCGACCCCGAGCAGGTCGGCGCCCCGGCCGACCGCCTCCTCCGCGAGTTCCGCGACGTCCTGCGGATGGGCGGGGTCGAGCAGGACCACCTCGGCGCCGAACGCCCGCGCCCGTTCCGCCAGGCCGAACCGTTCGACCTTGCCGCCCCCCGACCGCGGATTCATGATCAGAAACGGCTGCCGGGCCCGTGCCGCCGGATATTCGGCCGGCGGAGGGGGAGCGGCGGCCTCGCTCAGCGCGTGACGCCCGGCGAGCACGGCCGGGATCCAGAGCGCCAGGGCGACCAGGGCGACCCAGAGCAGCCCCACGGCGCGGTAGTGCAGCAGGACCGCGATCGGCACGCCGACGGCCAGGACGGCGGCGAGCACCCGGACGACGCCCGTGCGGCTCAGCACCCACCAGAGCGCCGCCGCGGTGACCGCCAGGGCGATCGCCCCCAGCGCCAGCAGCGTGACGCTCCTGAGCCCGGCGGTGAGAAAGATGACCAGCAGCGCCGCCGCGGCGAGCGCCAACGACAACCGCGCCGACCAGCGCTGACGTCGCACAGTGGAGTCCATGACTCTCTATATCCAGAATGCCGCTCCCGGTCCCGTCCGACAGACCGCCTCGTCTAGGGCTTTGCCCGGACGGCCCAGGGGAACCGCTCGCCGAGCGCGTCCTCGACCCGGACGAGCCGGACCCGCAGGGACGGCCGACGGCTCTCGGGCACCTCCTCCGCCAGACGCAGGAGCAGGCTCCGGATCCGCTGGAGCGTCATGGGCGAGCCCTGGGCGGCGACGATGACGTCGTCGAGGGCCGTCGCCAGGTAGTCCTCCCACCGGGGGAGCGGAAGAACGAGCCGGACGTCGCCGCGTTCGTCGGTGATCCGGCCGATGTCGAGCTCACGGTCGCCGATCCGGGACAGCAGGTCCTCGACCTGGTCGAGCGCCTGGACGGCCGTGGCCGGGTCGTTGATCGCAGCGGACAGGGCGCGCAGGGCGATGTCGGCCAGGAGGCGGAAGCCCAGCGAGGGATCCTGGTCGAAGGAGCGCTCGGGCCCGGTCACGACCTGCCGGAGGACCTCCCGCTCCGGGATTCCGGGACCGGTGGTCTCCGCGAGGATCTGGCCGGTGAACAGCGGCGCCCCGATCGGCGTCCGCATCACGATGACCGACCCCCTGGCGCGGGCGGTCTCGACCAGGGCGGACACGTCGAGCTGCTGGAGCACGGCCGGCCGCCCGTCCCACCCGATGGTCGCGCGGGCGCCGAGCGGCTCATGGGGCGGCGCCGGGTCGTCCCCGAGGGGGTGGGTGTAGATCGAGTCGAAGATCGCGCGGGTGCCGGCGCTGATGGCGTAGAGGCAGGGGGCGAGCTGGATCGAGGAGAAGGCACGGATCTGAAGGGTCCGCATCAGGGCCAGGGTGACGAGGATGAGCAGCCCGGTGAAGGCCGGGACGAGGAGGGAGGTCCTCGGCTCGCCGCTGATGGCCAGCCCGGCGGTGATGGTGAAGACGAACACCCCGACGGCGAACGCGAAGGTCCGCCAGACGATGGGGTCGTCGCGGAACAGGGCCAGCCGGGGGGTGAAGGTGCTGGAGGCGAACTGCACGACCAGGAACAGCAGCGAGAAGATGATGCTCGCCAGGCTGACGACGCCGAATCCGACGGTGAACAGGAACGTGGCGAGCCGTGCGCTGTCGATGCCGGGCGAGTCGGGCAGCAGCGGTGCGCACAGGCCCAGGAGCACTCCGGCCAGGGCGTAGATGAGCTGGGTCAGATTGGCGCGCAGCCGCCGCCGGGGCCGTCTGAACAGCACCTGGCGCCGGGAGGGCGAGACGGAGGCGGCCCACCTGGCCGGTCCCGAAGTCGGTTTCTCGGTCATGTGGTGCGGAGATACCCCTGCGGCGGCAATGTCCTGGCGGGGCGGGCGTCAAGCCTTGACCAGGGGCGGTTCGAGGGCTGTTCGGCGGTGAATCATCCCTCTATGACCGAAGGTGGCGCGCCATGAAGGGCTTCTCCAGGTACGCCTCGCTGTCGCGTGAACTCGGATCGAAGATCCGCGATTCGCTGGACTCCGAAGAGGTGCTGAAGACGACCGCGACGGGGATCGGCATGGCCCTCGGCGTCCAGCACGTCTACATCAGGGTCGAGGACACGGAGGGGCTGCTGCCGCTGCGCGCCCAGTACGTCGGGCCCGGCCGGACCGAGATCGACCCGGACCTGCTGCTGAAGATCTACACCCGGACCCCGGAGATGGCGCGTTCGGGCACGTGGGTCGTCGACGACGGGTTCGAGCCCCGCTGGTCGGAGGGGATCCGGGAGGCCGGACGCCTCCTGCAGATGCGGTCCGGCATCATCCTCAACCTCGACGTCGGCGGCAAGGCCCTCGGCCGGATCTACCTGGGCCAGGACACGCCGCGCAAGTGGACCGACGCGGAGGTCCTGTTCGCCGAGTCGGTCGTCGCCGACCTCGGCCGGTCGCTCGTCAACGCCCGCCTCTACGCGGGGCAGCAGCGGCTCATCCGGCAGCTCGAGGAGGCCGACCGGGCGCGGCGGCTGGCACTGGACACGGCCGAGCTCGGCCGCCGGATCCGCGACGCCGACGGCCTCGACGCCGCGGTGCGGACCGCGGCTCCGGAGATGGGCGCCCTGCTGGGCGCCGACTCGATCCACATCGCCATCCGGACGACCCAGGGCGTCTCACCGTTCTCCTCGATCTGGACGGCCGACGCCGCCCCGCCGCCCCTTTCCCTCGAGTTCATCGACGATCTGTTCCACGCCATGCCGGAGATCGCCAAGGCGCGTCTCGTGGTCTGCCGCGACGTCGACGCCGATCCGATCCCGCCGGCGCACCGCATCCGGCTGAAGCGGGACGGCATCCACGCCGGGGTCCTCGCCCCGATCATCAGCGGGGAGAGCCGGCTGGGACTGATCGCTGTCGGGCAGTTCACGCCCCGGGACTGGACGGAGGAGGAGCTGGCCGCCATCGAGGTGCTCGCCGCCGATCTCGGCCGGTCACTGGCGCGGACCGAGATCTACCTGATCAACAACCAGATGTTCACCGATCTGGCCGCGCTCGACCGGCAGCGCCGCACGACGCTCCGGGCCGTCACGCTCGGGCGCCGGCTGCGCGACAGCCTCGATTCCGACCGGATCCTGGAGCTGGCCGTGGCGGGCGTCGGCGAGCTGGCCGCGGCCGATCGCGTCCATCTCCGGCTGTTCGACGAGTTCGGGCTGTTCCCGCACCGGATCGAGTGGACCGCCGAGGGCGTCCCGAAGATGGGCTGGGACCTTCTCGACGAGCTCGCGCCGCGCGTGACCGAGCTCAGGACCATGGAGACCTGCACCTCGGCCGACGTGCTGGCCGAGACCGACCGCTGGTCGGAGGGGCTGGTCGACTACATGAGGCGGTCGGGGATGGTCGCCGGGGTGTTCCTGCCGCTGGCGCTCGGCGACCGGATGCTCGGGCGGCTCGCGGTCTGCTGCGCCGGGCAGCGGCAGTGGACCGACTACGAGATCGGCTGCATCGAGTCCGTCGCCACCGACCTGGCCAGCGCGCTCGGCAACGCCGACCTGTACGCCCAGCAGAAGCGGATGGTCGTGGAGCTGGACGAGCTGGGTCGGCGCAAGCAGCGGGCGCTCGACGCCGAGACGCTCAGCCAGGAGCTCGGCGCCTCGCTGGACATGGGGCGGATCCTGCGGACCGCGGTCCGGGGGGTGGGGCAGCGGCTGGAGATCCCCTACATCTTCGTGCAGACGTTCGCATCGGAGCGGATGCCGGCCTCGGCCTTTCAGTGGGCCGCGCCGGACACCCGCCCGATCGACGACACGGCGGTCGCCCGGCACAAGGACCTGGTGGAACGCGTCGACGAGGACGAGGTCCTTCTGGTGGAGGACGTCGGCGATCCCCAGCACAACTGGTCGGAGCGGTTGCTGCTCTGGATGAAGGACTCCTACATCCGGTCGTTCATCTCGGTGCCGGTCCTGTTCAAGGGCACCCCGATCGGGCGGATCAGCGCCTGCGACAGCCGGACCCGGGTCTGGCAGGGATCCGAGCTGGCCTTCCTGGAGACCGTCGCCACGGAGATCGGGCGGGCCCTCGACCGCGCGGCGCTCTATGTCAACCAGCTTCAGCTGGTCAACGAGCTCGAGGCGCTGGACACGCAGAAGAGCGAGTTCATCTCGACGGTCTCGCACGAGCTGCGTACCCCGCTGACCAGCATCTCCGGCTATGTCGAGCTGCTCATGGACGAAGACCTGCCGAAACACCAGCACCGGATGCTCGAGATCGTCGACCGCAACGCCCGCAGGCTCCGGTCGCTCATCGAGGACATCCTGATGCTGTCGCGGATCGACGCGGGCCACATCGATCCGAGGGTCGCACCGCTGGACCTGCGGGAGACGGTCGCCCAGGTCGTCGAGGACCTGACGCCCCAGGCGGAGGCCAAGGGCGTCACCCTGGTCAACCGGCTCCCGGATGACGCCGTGGTCGTCAACGGCGACCGCGACCAGCTCTCCCGCCTGGTCCTCAACCTGGCGCACAACGCCGTCAAGTTCACGCCCGAGGGCGGCACCGTCACCGTCGCGGTCCTCAGCGACGGTCCCGACCCCGGTTTGCGGATCACCGACACGGGCATCGGCATTCCCGCCGACGATCTTCCGTACATCTTCGAGCGCTTCCGCCGTGGTGCCAACGCCACCGAGAAGAGCCTGCCCGGCACCGGCCTCGGCCTGGCCATCTGCGAGGCCATCGTCCGCGCCCACCACGGTCACCTCATGGCCGACTCGGTCCAGGACGAGGGCACCACGATGACCGTCATCCTGCAGTCCCCGCCCTCCGCCGAGTCCGCCCCGGCGCCCTGAGCCCCCGGCCGAACCGGCAAGGCCCGGCGCAAGATCATAAACTTCGCCCTTCGCGGGAGACGGGTGCCGGCCGTCCGGGCGGACGGCTCTCCGGAGCAGGTACGAGACGTGGCCGACCATCGGCCCCGACACCGGGTTTCGGCGGCAGAGCCACGACGATCGCGCCCTGACGACGGCGCCCAGGGCCAAGATCTCTTAAGAGCAGCGGCAAAGCGGAGTGTGCGGCGGTACGGTCCATGATCTTGTGGACATGCTCCCAGCATGAAGAGCCTCAGGCCCATGCCACCACGGTGAGCCGCCTCGCTCGCCACCACCGCAAGCACCACCGAAAGACGGGCCGACCATGAAGAGACGCTGGTGGATCCTCATCGTCGCGGGATGCGCCCTGCTGGCCGGGTTCCTGATGGTGCCGGGGCCCGACAGGAAGGCGGAGAAGGCCGCGTGGCAGGAGGCGGCGGAGCTCACCTCGGCCGGGCGGACGAAGCCCTTCGAGCCGGTCACCGAGGGTGCGTCCGCCCTGGTGCTCTACGACGACAAGGGCGAGTTCGCCTTCCTCGGCGAGCTGTACGGCATGATGCTCACCAACCTCGCGGGGCGGTTCGGCACGGTGCGGACCGAGCCGATCAGCGCCTACAAGGCGGGGGAGATCGCGAGCCACACGGCGACCTTCTATCTCGGCACGACCTACCTGGAGAAGCCGGGCGACCTCCCCCAGGCCTTCCTCACCGAGGTCCTCTCCTCGTCGAGGCCGGTCGTCTGGTTCAACGACAACATCTGGCACCTCGCCACGAAGGCCGGAGCCTCCTTCACCGAGCGCTTCGGCTGGGATCCGGCCAAGTCGACCTTCTTCACGGCCAGCCCGGTGACGTCGGTCTCCTACAAGGAGCGGTCCCTGCCCAGAACGGTCGTGGCGGGCGGCTCCGGAGTGCTCCGGCCCGTGGTCACCGACCCGAAGAAGGCGGTGACCGTGGCCGAGGCGTCAGCGGACAACGGTGACCGCTTCCCGTGGGCGCTCCGCTCGGGGAACCTCACCTACATCGGCGAGGTCCCCTTCGACTCGGCCGTCGAGGGCGACCGCTCGGTGGTCCTCGCCGACCTCATGTACGACGCGCTCGCGCCGGAGGCCCCCGAGCGGCACCGGGCCCTGCTCCGGCTGGAGGACATCAACCCCGATACCTCACCGGACACCGTCCGCGCCCTCGCCGAGTACCTGAACGGCGCGCAGATCCCCTACACCTTCGAGGTCGTCCCGTTCTTCGTGGACGGCAAGGCGGACAAGCGCACGCCCCTCACCGAGCGGCCCGAACTGGTGTCGGTGCTGAAGTACATGGCCGAGCACGGGGGCGTCCCCGACATGCACGGCTACACCCACCAGTACAAGGACGTGAACAACCCCTACGACAGCGTCACCGGGAACGACTTCGAGTTCTACCGGGCGCACATCGACGCGAGCGACAACGTCGTCTTCGAGGGTCCGGTGGCGGAGGACAGCGCCGAATGGGCCCGCGACCGGGTGACGCGGGGCCGCGAGGAGCTCACGAAGGCGGGCCTGAAGGCGCCGCTGTGGACCACCCCGCACTACGCCGCCTCCGCGACGGACTACAAGGTGTTCCGGGAGGAGTTCGGCGCCCGCTACGAGCGTCCGCTGCTGTTCCCCGGCTTCTACCGGGGCAAGCCCGACCCGGCGAAGGCGCAGGGCCAGTTCCTGCCCTACCCCGTGAAGGACGTCTACGGCGGCGTCCTGATCCCGGAGAACCTCGGCAACTACATCCCCAAGGGCTACAACAACCACAGCGCCCGCACGCCCGGGCAGATCGTCGAGTCCGCCGAGGCCAACCTGGTGGTCAGGGACGGCTTCGCGAGCTTCTTCTACCACGGCTATCTCGATGTCGAGCATCTCAAGGAGACCGTCGAGGGCATCCGGAAGCTCGGCTACACCTTCGTCTCCCCCCTCAGCCTGGTCCGCCAGTGAGCCGGGCGGGCCCGCACATGCGGAGGCCGGCGCGCGGAGAAGTCCGCGCGCCGGCCTCCGGCCGTGGATCGGGTCAGCCCTGGACGCCGGTCGTGGCGCGCCCGTTCGAGGTCTGGGACATGGTGGGCTGCTCCCCGATGATGCCCGCCTTGGCCTTCTGGAACTCGGCCTCGGTGAGGACACCGCGCTCGCGGAGGTCGGCGAGGGTGGCGAGCTGGGCCGCGTCGTTGTTGGCGGGCTTGTCGCCGGCCGCGTCGCGGACGTAGGCGCGGAAGGCCTCGTCGCGGCGCTGGAGCTGCTGGACGTCCCGGTCGGTCATGGACCGGCCGCGAACGATGACGTAGACGAGGACGCCGAGGAACGGCAGGAGGATCGTGAAGGTGATCCATCCGGCCTTGGCCCAGCCTCCCAGGTCGTTGCTGCGGAAGATGTCGCTGATCACCCTGAAGAGCAGGACGAACCACATGATCCACATGAAGAAGATGAACATGCTCCAGAAGATGTCGAGGAGCGGGTAGTCGTCCATGAACGGTTTCCTTTCGTCGTGCTCTTTCCGGCGGAAGTCGGCCGGTCAGGACAGTTCGTTCTCCCAGGGGTCCTTCAGCAGGGCCCAGATGACCAGGACGTCGAGGGCGATGACGAGGATCGCCCACAGCGGCTGGTAGGCCAGCCACATGAACTGAAGGATCATGCTGACGAGGGCCAGGACGAGGGCGGTGATCCGGGCGAAGTCCTTGCCCGCCATGAGGGCGGCCCCGGCTCCGGCGACGGCCAGGCCCAGGATCAGATGCACCCAGCCCCAGAGGGTGACGTCGAACTTGTAGAGATAGCGGGGCGCCACCACGAAGTAGTCGTCCCGGATGATCGCCGCGAAGCCCGTCAGCACGTTCCAGATGCCGGAGATCAGCATCAGCACACCCGCGAAAACGGCGACACCGATCTTCACTGATTTTTGGTTGATCCCCATTTTCCACCCCGCCCGAATTTGGTGAACTTCCTAAGATCTACCCCTTTGACTGTTTTCCGTAGGCCAGCCAGAGGTCAAGGATCGGCAGGAACCTCGGCGGGTCCGGTGATAAAGGACTTGGCGCGTGGGCGCAAAGACATCGCCAAATCGGATTCGGCGGCCCGGGCGGGGGTTATTTCTTCCACTATGGCGGTCATCCTGGTGGTCGACGACGATCCCGACATCTGTGATCTCGTGAGCTTGAAGTTCGAGCAGTCGGGCTTCGACGTGATCACGGCGGGCAACGGCGACGACGCGCTGGAACTGGGCCGGACGAAGATCCCCGATCTGATCGTCCTCGACCTGATGATGCCGGGCATGAGCGGCCTGGACGTCTGCCGGGAGTTCCGCAAGGACCCGGCGCTCGACCGGGTTCCGGTGATCATGCTGACGGCCAAGGCGCAGGAGTCGGATCTCGAACAGGGGTTCGCGGCGGGCGCCGACGACTACGTCACCAAGCCGTTCAGCCCGCGGGAGCTGCTCACCAGGGCGCGGGCGGTCCTCGCCCGCGGCCGCCGCTGAAGTAGGCGACGGCTTTCAGTCGACGGGCCTACAGGGGGCGACATGGACAAGACCCGGGTCATGGTGCTGGTCGGGACCAGGCCGGAGGCCATCAAGCTGCTTCCCCTGATCCTGGAGCTGCGGGCGTCGCGGCGGTTCACGCCCTTCGTCGTCTCCACAGGGCAGCACGAGGAGATGGTCGCGGAGATCCTCGGCCTGGCCGACGTGAAACCGGACGTCGTCCTGGGCTGCGAGGGCGGGGGCGGCCTCAACCAGCTGTTCGCCGGGGTCGTCTCGGGTCTGGAGCGGGTGTGCCTGGAGGAGTTCGGCGAACACGACTCGGTCGTCGACCGGGGCTTCGACAGCCGGTTCCCGGCCGCGGCGCTGGTCCACGGGGACACCAGCTCGGCCGCGGCCGCGGCGGTGGCCTCCTTCCACATGCGGATCCCGGTCTGCCATGTGGAGGCGGGACTGCGCACCCACTCGACGCTCACCCCCTTCCCCGAGGAGCTCAACCGGCAGCTCATCGGCCGGATCGCCCAGTTCCATCTGGCGCCCACCCTGACCAACAAGGAGAACCTGATCCGGGAGGGAGTCCCGATCGGGCAGATCTTCGTGACCGGCAACACCGGCATCGACGCGCTCCGCTGGGCGTCCGAGCTGCGGGTGCCCTACGGCGAACCCGGGCTCGAGGATCTGGAGAACGACGAGGACGGCACCGTCGTGGTGATCACGGCGCACCGCAGGGAGAACTGGGACGGCGGGCTGAGCCGGATCGCGCAGGCCGTCGCCCAGCTCGCCGAGGACTCCCCGTACGTCAGGTTCGTGCTGCCGGTGCATCCCAATCCGCTGGTCGGCAGGGCGCTGCGGCCGGTGCTGGAGGGGCACCGGAACGTCCGGCTCGTCCGGCCGATGGGGTACCCGCAGTTCGCGCGCCTGCTCCGGCGGGCCCACTTCGCGATCAGTGATTCCGGCGGGATCCAGGAGGAGGCGCCGTCCCTGGGCACGCCCGTCCTGGTGACCAGGGACTCCACCGAACGCCAGGAGGGCCTGACGGCGGGGACGCTCAGGCTCGTCGGCACCGATCCCTCGCGGATCGTCGACGAGGCGAACCGGCTGCTGGCCGATCCCGCCCACCATCTGGCCATGGCGGCCGCCCCCAACCCGTACGGGGACGGGCACGCGGCCGACCGGATCGTCCGGGCGCTGGAGAACCTGGCGTTCCGGGACGCGGCGCCCGAACGCTACGGAAGCGGATACGACCGGTCGGAGATCCTCAAGGCCGCCGGGTTCGGCGGCAGCATCGTCGCGCCCACGGCGGAAGGATGAGCCGCCGGGTCATCGCGATCGGACTGCTGCTCACCGCGCTCCTGCTGCTGATCTTCGTGCGGCCGCTGCGCGAGGCCGAGATCCGGTTCCTGGCGCGGGTACTGCCGGGAGGCGCCGAGGCCGTGGGCGCCAATCTCGAATGGCCGAAGTTCACCATCACGCTCACGGTCCTCCAGTCGGTGTCGGCCATGATGATCCCCTGGGTGGCGCTCTCCGGCACGGTCCTGCTCAGCCTGCGGCTGCCGGTCGTCCGGGTGCTCGCCACGCTCGGCGTCCTGCTGTTCGTCAACGGGGTGCTCACGGTCGGCGTCATCGCCGCGACGGCGTGGGTGCTGTCGTTCTGGCCGACGGAGCGGGCCTCGCTCCTCTCCCAGGCCATCACCCCCGGCCTCACTCAGTTGATCATGGTCGTGGCGGTCGCCGTGGGAATCCGGCTCGTCTACGGCCCCGTGCCGCTTCCTGGAGAGCAGAATTGATCTGGGAGATCGTCTTCACCCTCGGCTCGCTGCTCGGTGTGTTCCTGGCGAGCGTGTTCCTGGTCTATCTGGCCGGTCTGATCCGGGTCCACCGGCGCCCGCTCACCTATCTGCCGGGCGACCCCGGCCAGTTCGGGTGGCATCTCGCCGTGCCGTGCCGCGACGAGGAGGCCGTCATCGGCAGAACGGTCTCCGACCTGCGTGAGCTGTTCCCCCACGCCCATCTCTGGGTGATCGACGACGCCTCCGAGGACGCCACCGCGGCGATCGTCCAGAACCTGACCCGCGGCGACGAACGGCTCCATCTCGTCTCGCGCCGCCTGCCCGACGCCCGCACCGGCAAGGGCGACGCCCTGAACGCCGCGGTGGACGCCATCACCGCCTTCGCCGGCGGCGACCCCGACCTCGAGATCGTCGGAGTGGTCGACGCGGACGGCCGGCTGGCCCCCGACGCCCTGGCCGTCTGCGCGGGCCCGGAGCTGTTCGGCGATCTGGCGGTCGGAGCCGTGCAGGTCGAGGTCCGCATGATCAACCGCCATGACCCGGCCCCGCGTCCCGGCGCGGGCCGCTTCCGCAACCTCCTGTCCCGCATCCTCATCCGGATGCAGGACCTGGAGTTCCGCGGGCCCATCGCCGCCCAGCAGGCCCGCCGCCGCGAGGTCGGGACGGTCGCCATGGGCGGCAACGGCCAGTTCACCCGGCTGTCCGCGCTGCACGACCTCCAGGCCCGGCTGGGCCGGATCTGGGGCGGCAGCCTGGTCGAGGACTTCGAACTCGGCGCGTTCCTCCTGCTCGCCGGCTGGGAGACCGAGTTCACCCGCGACACCTATGTCGAGCAGGAGGCCCTGTGGAGCATGCGCCGGTGGATGGCGCAGCGCACCCGCTGGACCCAGGGCACCATGCAGTGCCTGAAACTGATGCCGAGCGTGTGGGCGTCCCCCCGGTTCGCCGACCGGGGGGTGCTGGAGATCTCCTACTTCCTGCTCCAGCCGTGGCTGAACGTCATCGGCAGCCTGGTCTTCATCCCCCTGCCGATCATCTACACCGTGCTCGCGGTCACCGGGGTGATCGACGCCCCGCTGATCCTGATCCTGATGCCGTTCCTGTACGTCCTGCTGTCGTTCGCCCAGCACTGGGTGTGGGGGATCTTCTACCAGCGGGACGAGAAGGCGGGCGTGTGGCGGACGGCGGGCTGGAGCCTGGTGTTCATCGGCTACATCCACCTGGTGATCATCACCTCGTGGAAGGCGTTGATCCGGATGATCCGCGGTCAGGGCGGCTGGGCCAAGACCCGCCGCAACTCCGAGACCCTCACCGGCCCCGTCGCCAAGGAGGAGTAGAAGTCAGGAGACGCCGCCGTGCAGCGGGACGGCGGCGAGCAGCCGGACAGGCTCACGGACCCGGTCGTAGTGGCGGAAGGCGAGGACCTCCAGGGCCAGCCCGGCGGCGGTGACGGTCATCGGCACCAGCCCGGCGAAGGCCAGGAGGAGCAGGACGACGGCGGGGTTCACCCCGTCATGCCCGGTCAGGGCCAGGACTCCGCCGACGGCGGCCAGCCCGAGGTAGACGAACAGCAGCCGGTTCGCCCACGGCGCGAGGATCCTGAGCAGCCGCCAGGGGGTCTCGACCAGGCTGATGGGGCCGGGCACGGACCGGCGCCGGACGACGTGCGCGGAGCGTCCGAGAGGCACCCAGACGATGGGGTCCGGGACGATGGCGATCCGGTAGCCGTCGCCGCCCTTCAGCGAGCCGTGGATGCGCAGCGCCAGGTCGGGACCGGCCCCGCCGAGCCCGGACAGCAGCTCACGCCGGTACACCGACAGTTCGGCCGGGAGATCCGTGGTCGCGTTCAGCCGGGATCGCGCCACACCGTTGATCAGTCCGCGGCGCAGGAGGGCCAGCGCGCCCCTGCGGTCTTCCAGCCTCTCGGGGGCCCTCGCCTCGGTGACGCGTCCGGCCACGACCTTGGAGCCGTCGAGGGCCCGGGGGACCGAGGCGGCCGCGACGACCCGGCCGGGATCGTCGAGGAACGGCGCGACCATCGTCAGCAGCGCGCTGCCGTCCAGGACGGCCTCGATCCGGGTCAGGCAGACGAGCGGATGCCTGGCCGTGGCGATCCCGCAGTTCAGGGCGTCGGTGTCGTTCTTCGCGGTGGCGGCGACGAGGGTGAGGCCCCGCCCGGACCAGCAGCCCGTCACCCGGGCACTGGTCTTCAGCCCCGCGCCGATCCACAGCCGGGGGTTCAGCCCGAACCGCTCGACGATCGGGGCCAGGTCGGCCTCGGGGACGCCGTCGGCGACGACCACGACCTCGAGCCGCGGATACCGCAGCCCGAGCAGCGCACGGATCCGCTCCCCGGTGTCCGGCCCGATGTCCTGCACGGTCAGGATGATCGAGACGGCGGGGCTGAACGGATTGGCGAAGGCCTCCTCGTCGGCGTCCTCCCCGGCCCGCCTCCGGCGCAGCAGCGTGGCCGCGGCGATCAGGGTCAGTGCCAGCGCGCCCAGCGCGGCGACCAGGTAGTAGAGGACGAGCGCCCAGCCGAGGCCGTCGACCAGGGTGACGAACCAGTCCATCAGGATCCTTCCAGGCGGAGGAGGGCGTCGGCGGCGGCGCGCGCGTTCGCGGGGTCGGGGTCGTCCAGGGCCGCGCGCAGGGCCTCGGCGGTGGAACCCGCGCCCAGCTCGCCCAGGGCCTCGGCGGCGGCCCTCCTGACGGCCGGATCGTGATCGCCGAGGCGGGCGGAGATCGCGCCGGCCGAGGCGGGGGAGCCGAGACGGCCGAGCGCCCCGAGGATCGCCACCCGGACGTCCGCCTCCTCCTCCCGCTCCAGCCGCGACAGCAGCTCGCGCACGTCCCGGGGGCCACCGAGGACCCCCAGGGCCGCGGCGCTCGTGCTGCGGGCGCGCGGCTGAGGGGACTCCAGTCCCGCACGGAGCTGGGGCGCGGCCGCGGGCCCGAGCCGGACCAGTGCCGCCGCGACCGGATCGGGACCCACCGGCCGGTGACCCGCCAGGGCTTTGAGCAGCGGCCGCGCCGAGCGGGGATCCCCGATCCGGCCGAGCGCCAGCGCCGCCGCCGCCCGGACCTCGGGATCGGCGTCGCGCAAAAGGAAGGTGAGCCTGTTGCGGCCCGGCTCCCAGCCCGCGGCCCCGAGAAGATGGGCGGCCCTGCGGCGCAGCAGCGGGCTCCACCCGCTCGTGGCGGCGAGCAGCCGCCGCATCTCGCCCCGCTGCTCCATGACCTCTGCCAGCCCCGCCTGGGCCGATCCCCGCGTCTTGTACAGCAGGGAGACGAGCTGAGGCCGGGCCGCCCGCCAGGTCCGCGGTCCGACGCGCCCGAGCTCGGCCAGCAGCTCCTCCTCGTCGTCGCCCTCGGCGGCCAGCCGCAGCAGCAGCGGGCGCACCCGTGCCGCCCGCTGCCAGCGCCGGCGTCCGCGCCGGTCCCGCAGCCAGTAGGCGGCGGGCACCAGCGCCACCGTCGCGAGCAGCAGCCCGAGGCAGACGGCCGCGACCGTCCAGGACACCCCCATGACCGGAACAGTCGACATATGAGGTCATTCGCCCGGACCCGCTCCGGGCAATCTCCCCCGAGTGCCAAACCTCCACCAACAGACACGCCGCCGTCGTCATCGAAGAGGAGCCGTCAGGCCGCCCGGCTCACAGGAGGCCGGTGCCGCGAGGTGATGGTCCTCGCCCTGCCCGCGTCCGTCCCCGGGGGCCACGCTGGGCGCGGCCCCCGGGCGCGAGCGTCAGGCGGATTCCGCCGGGCGGCAGGAGAGCCGGGCCGCGGCTGAGGAGGTAGTGGCGCGGCAGCGGCCGTAGCCGACCTTGGCCTTGGATTTGGCGGCCTTGTGGGTGTGCGGGCCGACGGTGCCTCCGTCGGGGGTGTCCCCGTCGACGTAGGCGCTGTTGATGATCTTGCCGCGCTTCACGTCCTTCTGGGTGGTGGTGTAGGTGCCCGCGCAGGTGAGCTTCCGGCCCGGAGCGAGGCCGCGCTTGGCCTTCTTCGGGCAGCGGATCGTGATGTTGCCGCTGGTGGGAATGTCATGGATCTTGACGTTCTTCAGGGTCACGTTGCCGGTGTTGGTCGCGGTGAGCGTGAAGCTGATCTTCTGGCCGGCGGCGGTGAACGTGGCGGGCTCGGCGCGCTTGACGAGCTTGACCGACGGGTCCGGCTTCACGATCACATTGGTGGGTGACGGCGGTGAGATGTCGGGAAGGCCACGCGGCGTCTGCCCGGACGCCGCCGCGGTGTTGGTGACCCCTCCAGCGTCCACGTCGGCCTGGGTGAGCTTGTAGGTGGCGTGGCAGGTCACCGTCTCACCCGGGTCGAGCGGGTTGATGGCGGGCGGGCAGATCACCTTGGGCGGCGTGCCGGTGCCGCTGAACGGCTTGTCCTCGATCTCCACCCCGAGGAGCGGCTCCGCGCCGGTGTTGGTGACCACGAAGGTGTAGGTGATGCGGTCGCCCGCTTCCAGGACCGCGGGACCGGCGGGCTTCGCCGTCTTGACGATCTTCAGGCTGGGACGGCCCGGTGTGACGACCTTGCTGGAGCAGTCCGGATCGCACTGGGGATCGACGACGTCCTCCGGCCTGGTTGCGGTCGCCGTGTTGGGCAGGTCTCCCACCGTGCCGTCGGCGGGAACTCCGGTGATCGTGTAGGTGACCTTGCCGCCGGCCGGGATCGTCGCGCTGTCGTTCAGGTCCCCGCTGCCGGAGGCCGTGCAGGTCGCCCCGCCGCTGCCCGCGCACGTCCAGGTGACGTTTTCCAGCGGGACGTCGTCGACGACCTGAACGCCGGTCGCGGTGCTCGGTCCGGCGTTGGAGACGATCACGGTGTAGTTGAGCGGCTTGCCCGGCTGGTAGTTCTTGGGCGAGAAGCCCTTGGCGATCTTCAGGTCGACCTGCGGCTTCACCACCAGATCGGACGGCTGCGGCGGGTTGAGGCCCTTCTCGTCGGTGTTGTCGGGCCCGTTGGTGTAGGTGCCGATCGGGGCCTTCACATCGACGCTGACCGTGCAGGAGGTGTCGCCGTTCTTCAGGTCGCCCGTCACCGTCACCGTCCCGGTGCCGGCGACCGCGGTGACCTTGCCATTGGCGCAGGTCGTCGACGCGTTGGACGGGGACGCCACCTTCATGCCGGACGGCAGGGTGTCGGTGAACGACCAGCCCGCCTTGCCCGCCAGCTCGCTCGTGTTGGTGACGGTGAACGTCAGGGTCGAGGTCTGGGCCTCGCCGATCTCGGCGGGGGAGAAGGACTTGTCCAGCGTCGGCGTGGAGTCGACGATCTCGATGTCGTCCAGGGCTCCGTCGTTGCCGTTGCCGGTCGGCTGCTTGTTCCTGACCCGCAGGCCGAGCGTGGAGCCCGGGTACAGCACCGCGTTGGGCGTCACGAACTCTCCGGCGTGGACCGTGACGGTGCCGCCGCGCGGGTCGGGGACGGTGTAGTCCTGGCCCGCCGCGGTGCACACGTTGATCGAGCCGCCGATGGGGAGCTCGGTCGGCCCGTTGACGGCGATGAACTGCAGCAGCGGCGGCGCGGCGATCGCGCAGTTCACCGCACCGGCGGTCACCTTCGCCGACAGGTAGCGGTTGCCACCGGCCGGGATGGGGATCGGGTTCGCGGTCTGGAACTGGATCTCCTCGCCCGCCGGCGGGCTGCCCTCGGTGTACTCGGCGAGGGCGCTGTTGGTGTTCGGCGGCGTGGTGCCGTTGACCTGCCCCATCGCGTACACCAGCGACCGCAGCCGGGAGTGCGGCTCGGCCTGGGGCTGGATCACCGTGCAGTCCGCCGGGTTGGCGGTGTTGTCGTAGTTGAGGATGAACCCGTTGCAGTTCGGCGCGCTCACCCAGAACGGATCACCCGAATAGGTCTGCCCGCTGATCCCGGTGTAGGCGGTCAGCGCCTGCTCGGCCGCGGGGTTCGCCCGGTTCTCGAAGTCCTCGGTGAACAGCACCGACGGATCCTGAGGGACACCCGGCACCCTGGCGGCGGACCGGTCCGACGCCGCCGCCGTCAGACCCGGCAGGGCGACGAGGCCCGAGGCCGCCAGCAGCAGGCACACAGTGGAATGTCTCACTCCAGCCTTCATGGTCATGAAGAGAGCGTTTTACATCCGGCGGCCGGCCCCGGGATCGACCGCGCCGAAAAATGATCAAAACCGTCCCAAGTTTCCGCCGGCCGTCCGGCGGACCGGTTCAGGTCGCCGGCTCTTCGGGGTAGCGGCAGCCGTAGCGGTCGCCGTCCGGGTCGAGCCGGAACGCCCTCGCCTCGCTTCTGCGGAGCGTTCCCTGGCAGACGGCGTCACGGTCGATCTTCTCCCGGCATTTCCAGGCGTTCTTCGCGTCGGCCGTCTTGTCCTTGGTGGGATCGATGTAGTACTCGGAACGGTTGTCGGCCGGGGTTATCGCCTTCTTGCAGTACTCGCCCATGTTGCCGATGTCGCCGACGTTCCGCTTTCCGTCATAGCAGTTGGCCGTCTGGGCGTCGGTGGGTTCCGCCAGCCGGGCCGCGAGCCGCCCTTCTTTCGGATGCGCGTTCTCGCAGGCTCTGTCCAGTGAAACGGGAAGCAGGCAATAGTCGCCTCCGACGTATTTGTAGCCGGCGCGTTCGCAGTACTGCTGCTGGCTCAGCCCGTCCTTGGAGACGACCCATCGGGGCTCGCCGCCGGCGGGGTTCACCTGGAGGTTCCCGATGACGAGGGCGAGCGTCGCGAAGAACAGCGCTGCCATGCCGATCTTCCGCATCCGTTCCCGGGAGACCCCCCGGAACGGGCGGCGGGGAATCGCCGCCGCGATCCTGTCCAGGAATCCGGCGATGATCGTGGTGACGCCGAAGGTGACGGTGAACAGGGTGACGGCCGCGAGAAAGGCCAGCCATTCCTCGAAGTCGTGCGGCGGGAAGACCTGCGGGACCAGGGCTTCGCCCGCGACCGTGCACAGGCTGACGAAAGCCGCCAGCAGGCCCGCGAGAACATAGTGGCGGATCTTGATTTCACGCTCACTGCCGGGCATGTCGAATTTCCCCTTGACGTCACAAAGTCCCCCAAGCCGTTTTAGCAGGAAATGAAGATCCTTTTCGGGCAAGGACCTTTCTGGTCCTGATTCCGGAGCCGAGGTCGGCAGGCCCGTCGGAGGCGATGGTCAAAGGTCTGCTGATCGCGCATCAGCGCCGCTTCGCTGACGGGCCCGTTCACCGAGCTCGGCAAGAAGTTCGAGGCGGCCCACGCCGGAGTGAAGGTCGTGTCCAACTTCGGGTCCAGCGCCACGCTCGCCCAGCAGATCACCCGGGGCGCACCCGTGGACGTCTTCGCCTCCGCGAGCCCGGCCACGATGAAGACCGTCACCGACGCCGCCGCCCTGGTGTACAAGCCCTGCTCCTCGACGCGGCCGCCCGCTGAGCCCGTCCCTCGCGACAAGTTTCCGATCTGTTCCGAACCTTTTCGGACTATGGCGTGTCAAAGGGTGAAAATCCTTTGATAGAGGAGGCGGCGTGCGTCGATCTCTCGTGCTCGTGATGGCGGCAGGGCTCATGGTCTCCGTGGTGCCCGGCCAGATGGCCGAGGCGGCGCCGAGGAAACCGGCCAAGCGCTGGGACTTCAACGGGGACGGCCGCGCCGATCTCGTCGTCGGCGCCCCCTCGGTGAAGGTCGGCGGGACGAGGGGCGCGGGCGGGGTCTACGTCTACAGGGGCACCGGGAAACCGGTCCTGATCACGCGGGCGACCCCGGGCGTCCCGGGCGGTCCCGGGTTCACGCAGGAGTTCGGGAAGAGCTTCGTCAGCCACGACTTCAACGGCGACGGCTACGCCGACCTGGCCGTCACCTTCGGGAACGGCAGCGGGGGCAGCGCCGAGGGGATCGTCCTGCTGTTCGGCTCGAAGAAGGGCCTGACCGGCAAGGGCAGCCGGGTCCTGCCCGGCACCCTGGCCATGGCCGCCGGCGACTTCGACCACGACGGCAGGGGCGACCTCGCCGTCTACGCGAAGTCCGGCAGCGCCGTCACCCTCTACTCCAAGGGCCTCACCTCGACCCGTGAGCTCCGGACCGGCAAGCGCGGCTTCGGCTACGCCCTCGCGGCCGGCGACGTCTCCGGCGACGGCGTCGACGACCTGATCGCGGCCACCCCCGACATCTGGACGGGTGAGGACGGCGGCTCGGACGGCGGCCCGCCGCGCATCCAGCACGCCCAGCTCACGGTCTTCTCCGGCACGAGGATCTGGCACAAGACCATCGGCGACGGCAGCATCCGGCACATCGCGGCGGCCGACCTGACCGGCGACGGAAAGGCCGAGGTCGTCTACAACGGCTACTTCGCCAACACCTTCGTCCAGATCAGCAAGGGCGGGCGCTTCGCCCCCAAGCCGGTCGTCATCAAGCGCACCGGCACCGACCTCACCCTCGGCGACGCGACCGGTGACGGACGCGCCGACCTCGCACTCGGCTACCTCCCTGTCAACACCGACCGCGGCGGCCGCGTCTACTTCTACCCCGGCACGAAGAAGGGCGTCGGCAAGGCCCGCGTCATCCGCCGTCCCGGCCAGCCCCGCTCCGACGCCTTCGGCCGCTCCGTCCACCTGATCAACATCACCGGCGACCGCCGCGCCGATCTCGTCATCGGCCTCCCCCGCGACCGCAAGGGCAACGGCTCCGTCCTCGTCCTCCCCGCCGCCAAGCCCACGTCCTCCCGCTTCCTCCACCCCACCGCCTCCGGCTTCGCCCTCTACGGCGAGAGCGTCTCCGGCCACCTCCCCGTCTAGGGTCTGTTTCAAAGTCAACTGCCCTACTGCGCGGCGTCCAGGCACGCACCTCGCGAGGTTGTCGTCGGTCGCCGACCCAACCAGGTCGACTCCCTCCTCCGCCCCCGCGAGGCACGCACCTGGACGCCGCTCGCCACGGGCGCCGACTTTGAAACAGCCCCTAGCCCACCTGCGGCTCAGGCGAAACCCCCGTGCTGGCCGAAGGGGCGTGAAACGGGATCTGTACCTTGATCCCCATGGACGCTGAACGCCTGCGATCGCTGTTCGACCTCTCGGGGAGGGTGGCCGTCGTCACCGGGGGGACCCGGGGCATCGGGCTCGCCATAGCCGAGGGGTTCGTCGCCGCGGGCGCCCACGTCGTCGTCGCGAGCCGGAAGCCCGAGGCCTGCGCCGAGGCGGAGGCGCACCTCAACACCCTGGGCGGCGGGACGGCGCTGGGGGTGCCCGCGCACCTCGGCGACCTGGACGAAATCGACACCCTCGTCCAGCGGACCGCCGACACCTTCGGCAGGCTCGACATCATCGTCAACAACGCCGCCAACCCCCTGGCCCAGCCGCTCGGCTCCCTGACCTCCGAGGCGTTCGCCAAGTCCCAGGACGTCAACGTCCGCGGCCCCGTCTTCCTGGTGCAGCGGGCCCTCGACCACCTCACCGAGAGCCCGTGCGCCTCGGTCGTCAACGTCGTGTCGGCGGGCGCCTTCCTCTTCTCGCCCTACATCTCCATGTACGCCGCGGCCAAGGCCGCGATGGTGGCCTACACCCGTTCCATGGCCGCCGAGTTCGCCCCGCGCGGCATCCGGGTCAACGCCCTGGCCCCCGGCACCGTGAACACCGTCATGGTCCGCAACAACCCTCCCGAGTTCCAGACCGCCATGGAGCAGGCCTCCCTCCAGAAGCGGATGGCCGACCCCGACGAGATGGTCGGCCCGGCCCTGTTCCTGGCCTCCGACGCCGCCAGCTTCGTCACCGGCCAGGTCCTCCTGGCCGACGGAGGCCTGGTCCCCCGCTGACCCCTGCCGTTCCAACTTCTGGTGAAGGTTCCGCCGGGGGAGGGCGGGTTCGTGCGGCCGGAGCGGGGCGGTCGTTAGCGTCTGCGCATGGCTGTTGATCTTGTGGCAGGGGTGCGGTGGCTGGCCGCGGGCGTGGTGCCGTTCGTGCTCGTCGTGGGGGGTCTGGTGGCCG
Source organism: Actinocorallia longicatena (assembly GCF_039534125.1). Classification (NCBI taxonomy): domain Bacteria; kingdom Bacillati; phylum Actinomycetota; class Actinomycetes; order Streptosporangiales; family Thermomonosporaceae; genus Actinocorallia; species Actinocorallia longicatena. Next base: position 114,368 of record NZ_BAAAUV010000011.1, read on the forward strand.
TTCCTGCCGCTCGGGCGGCCGCGGGGCCGGGGGACGGCCAGCCGGTGCAGGCCGCGCCGCCGCCGATCCGGTGGGGGAAGTGCCCGGCGGACCGGAACATGCCGGAGGGGTGGCAGTGCGCCCGCTACCGGGTTCCGCGTGACTACTCCCGTCCCGGCGGGGCGATGCTCACCCTCTTCCTGGCGCGGCTGCCGGCCCGTGATCCGCGGAAGCGGAAGGGGTCGGTGTTCTTCAACCCGGGCGGGCCCGGCGGCGGTGGTGTGGAGGCGGCGTCGTACTGGGAGGACTATGTCGGGGCGTCGGTCCGCAGGCGGTACGACCTGGTGACGTGGGATCCGCGCGGGGTGATCCGGAGCAGGCCCCGCCTGAGGTGCCTGCCCACCGAGCAGGCGGTCGCGGCGCAGTCGGCACCGGGCGCCGTCCTCACCCGCCGGGAGATGCTGATCCGGCTCACCGCCACCGCGGCGATCGGACGCGGTTGCAGGACCAAGCCGCTCGCACCGTTCATCACCTCGATGGACAACGTCCGCGACCTCGACCGGCTCCGGCGGGCGGTCGGTGACCGGCGGCTGTCGTATGTCGGGATCTCCTACGGGACGGTCATCGGCGCCCTCTACGCCAACGTCCATCCCACCCGCTACCGGGTCCTGGTCCTGCACGGCGTCGTGGACTCCACGACCTGGTTCCGCCCGTCGTTCGCCTTCGCCACCGACGACGGAGTGCTGCTGGAGAACACGCTGCGCGCGGCCCTGGTCGCCTGCGACCGCTCCGGCCGGGGCTGCGCCCTCGCACCGCACGCGGTGAGCAAGTACCGCGTCCTGCTGAGGTTCATCAGGGCGAACGCGCTGACCAGGCGGAACTCCGAGCACTTCACCGGGCTGTGGGCGACCGCCCAGGCTCTCGTCCAGGGCAGCCCCGCCGCCGCCCGGGCGGCCGCGGCCACGCTTCAGGCCGCTTACGAAGAGCTCCTGCTGCGGCGGCAGGCCGTCTCACCGACGCTGCTGGCCGAGGCCCGCAAACCACACCGGCCGATCGTCCGGACATCGCCGTCGGCCGGGGAACTGAACTTCGGGGACGTCCGCGACGCCACGATCTGCTCCGACGCCGGCCTCATGCCCCGGCGCCACTCGGCCTGGGTGGCGGCCGCCCTCCGCGCCGACCGGCTGGCCACCACCTTCGGCGCGGCGAGCGTCCTGGACCGGTCGGTCTGCGCGGGCTGGCGCTCCCACGGCGACACCTACACCGGCGGGTGGAACCACGGCGCACGTCCCGTCCTGCTGCTCAACCAGGTATGGGACCACGCCACCCCGCACGCGTGGGCCCGCACCATGACCCGCCGCCTGGGCAGGGCGAAGCTCCTGACGCTCACCGGCTGGGGCCACGGCGTGCAGACCCCTTGCGGCCGCACCGCCGTCGACGCCTACCTCACCACCGGACGCCTCCCCACCGCCCCCTTCTGCCCCGACGGCAAAGCCCTGTTCCCCCGATGAGCGGGGGAGTTCTTTACCCCGGCGGCCGCTGACGGCTCTGCGGTCATGGGTATCGCCTGGTCATAAGCCGATCATCGGTCGGCACGGGACCGGGGGCGGCCGATGAAGGCGATGATTCTGAAGGAGTTCCTGGAGCTCCGGCGTGACAAACGCACCATGGTCATGATCATCGCACTGCCGCTGCTGCTCCTCGTGATCTTCGGATACGCGGCGAGCTTCACTGTCGACGACCTGAAGACCGACGTCTACGGAGCCGGCCTGCCCGTCACCCTGGCCGGGCGCACCGTCCGTCTCGCCGACACCGCCCCCGGCCTCATCCGCAAGGCCCTGGACGCCGCCGGCATCACCGCGGACGTCCGCCGGGTGCCCGCCACCCTGGAGGAGAAGATGACCGGCATCGACCGCGCCACCAGGGCCGCCGCCCGGGTGACGCAGCCGATCCGGTGAGCGTGATGATGACGAGGACGGGCGGGGCGAAGACCTCGCGGATGCTGGCCGGTTCCCTGGTCACCCTGGCGTTGAGCGCCGGGCTGATGGCCGTCGGCGCGTCCGCCGAGGCCGGGGCGAGACCACGGGTACGTGTCGTGATCGACCTCGGTTCGCAGCGGATGAAAGTGATCAAACGCGGGCGAGTCGTGCTGCGCACCAGGGTCTCGACGGGGTCGGGACGGTACTACTGCGTGCAGGGGCGCTGCGGACGGGCGGTGACACCGCTGGGCCGCTTCCACGTCGTGCGCAAGCTCAGGGGATGGCGTGAGGCGCCCCTGGGCCTGATGTACAAACCGATCTACTTCCATCGCGGGTATGCGATCCACGGCTCGTTGACCGTGCCCCGCAAGCCCCGCTCGCACGGGTGCGTCCGGGTTCCGATGGAGGTGGGGGAGAAGCTCGGTTCGCTCCTGCGCGTCGGCGATGTGGTGATCGTGCGGCGCTGAACAGCAGGATCCGGCCACGTTCGGGCAAGGAATCGGCAGGACGTGCCGGTGCGCCCGGGAGAGGCATCGGCCACAGCGAAGATCATCGGGAAATCGTTCCACGATCAATGAGGTCTTCATGGCACATGCTCGTCTTCTTGTCGTGTCCGCGACCGGCATCCTTCTCACCGGTCTGTTCGCCGGGGGAACGCCCGCCGCCGGCGCGTCGGCGCCCACCGGCCCGTGCAAGGGCAAGGTCTACAACGGAAAGGTCTGGATCAAGAAGCTGAAGGACACCGGGAAAACCGTCGTCCTCCAGGGCTGCCAGGGCAAGACCGGCCCCGCCGGTCCCAAGGGCGCTCCCGGTTCCGCCGGTCCCAAGGGCGCGACGGGTGCGCCAGGACCGACCGGCCTGGCGGGCCCGACAGGTCCGACGGGTCCGACGGGTCCGACCGGTCCGACGGGCGCTGATGGAGCGACGGGTCCGACGGGTCCGACGGGCGCTGATGGAGCGACGGGCCCGACGGGTCCGACGGGCGCTGATGGAGCGACGGGCCCGACGGGTCCGACGGGCGCTGATGGAGCGACGGGCCCGACGGGTCCGACGGGCGCTGATGGAG
>NZ_BAAAUV010000011.1:117488-206870 GCF_039534125.1 Actinocorallia longicatena
GAGCGACGGGCCCGACAGGGCCGGCGCCGCTGCTGAGCGCTCCGACGTTCGCGGCCGGGACCCCGACCGCGGTGGCGCCTCTCGGCTTCACCGACGTCAACGGTGCGACGTGCGCGGTCGGCTCGTACGCGGTCGGCGCCACGTTCACCGCCGGTGACAGCGACCAGATCAACGCGGTCCGATCGGTCAAGGGAGTCGGGGAGAGCTGGGTCATGCGGTTCTACAACGCCGGCGCCGGTTCCTCCGACGTGACGGTCTCCACCCTCTGCGTCACGACTTCCTGATCACCTTCCGGCCGTCTCGCTCCGCGGTCCGCCGGGTTCGGGGAAGCGAAGGCCGTCGAGCCGGATCGGATGACCCCGCTCGACGGCCTGATGTCCCGTCCGCGGAGCCTGCTCCGGCCGTCAGAGGTGCGCCGGGGTCTTGGCCTGGTCGGGCTGGGGCGCGGTGTCGCGGTTGCGGAAGAGCAGGCCCGTGGCGAGGGCGCCGAGGGCGAAGATCCCGGCCGACCACCAGAAGGCGGTGATGAAGCTGTGGAGGCGCGCCTGCGCGGCGGTCGAGGGGCCGGGAGCGTGACCGGCGAGGTAGTCGGCGGCGGCGCTGGTGGCGAGGGTGTTGAGGAGGGCGGTGCCGATCGAGCCGCCGACCTGCTGCATGGTGTTGACGGTGGCGGAGGCGGCTCCGGTGTCGTCCGGGTCGACTCCGGCGGTGGCGCTGCCGATGGCGGGCGGCATGACATGGCCCATGCCGAGGCCGATGACGATCAGCGGAGGCAGGACGTCGGCGACGTATCCGGAGTGAAGGCCGAGGCGGGTGAGCCAGACCAGGCCCGCGGCGCCGAGCAGCATTCCGGCCGGGACGGCGACGCGGGTGCCGAGCCCGGGCACGGTGACGTTGGTGGAGAGCTGGGCCGACACGACGAGCGCGGCGATCATCGGCAGGAACGCGCATCCGGTGCGGACGGGGCTGTATCCCAGCGTGGTCTGCATGTAGTAGGTGAGGAACAGGAAGATGCCGAACATGCCGACCGAGGCGATGAGGATCGACAGGTAGGAGGCGCCCCGGTCGCGGTCGCGCAGGATGCGCAGCGGCAGGAGCGGGTGGGCGGCGCGGGTCTGCCAGTAGCCGAACGCGGCGACCAGGAGGGCTCCGGCGATCAGGAAGCCCCAGGTGAGCGGTGAGCCCCAGTCGCGGGTGACGGCGTTGGACAGCCCGTAGACCAGGCAGAACAGTCCGGCCGACACCAGCACCGTGCCGGGCAGGTCGAGGCGAGGGCGGGTGTCGCGGCGGGTGCGTTGGAGCACGAGCAGACCGCCGGCCAGCGCGAGGGCGGCGAAGATCAGGTTGACGTAGAGGGTCCAGCGCCAGCTCAGGTGCTCGGTCAGCAGCCCGCCGAGCAGGAGCCCGATCGCGCCTCCGGTGCCGACGATGGCGCCGAAGATACCGAACGCCTTCGCCCGGTCCCTGGCCTCGGTGAAGGTGATGTTCAGCAGGCTCAGGGCGGTGGGGGCGAGGATCGCGCCGAACACGCCCTGGAGGGCGCGGCCCGCGATCAGCAGCTCGAAGGTTCCCGCGGCACCGGCCAGGGCGGAGGAGCCGGCGAAGCCGACGGCCCCGGCGAGGAAGAACCGCTTGGGGCCGAACAGGTCGGCCAGCCGCCCGCCGAGCAGCAGCAGGCTGCCGAAGGCCAGGGAGTAGGCCGTGACGACCCATTGGCGGTCGCCGTCGGAGAATCCGAGGTCCTGCTGCGCGGAGGGCAGGGCGATGTTCACGATCGTGGCGTCCAGGACGACCATCAGCTGGGCGATGCCGACGACGGCCAGCACCCACCAGCGGCGCGGGTCCCGTGCTGCGACGGACGGAGCGTGCTGGGGGACATCGGTCATGGGGAGCTCCCGGGGGGATCGACAGGACGACCATCTGCGGGTTGACGAGGGTTCGCGCTGCCGTGGATTTAATTCATCGTGCGATGATTTTTAATTCTGCGCCCGATGAATTCATCTGTCAACGTGACGGCCCCGGTCGCGACGGGTAGCGACAGGCCGAGGTCGCCGACGGTCTGGGAGACGGCGAGCGCGGCGACGACCCGCCACCCGTAGAAGACGCGGCCGCCCCGGCCGTCGCGGGCCGGGGCGGTCGCATCGTGGCGAAGGTCAGCCACAGCAGCTGCCGCCCGACACGGAGGCGTCGGCGGTGATGAGGGGCAGGTTGAGCAGGCCGCCGCTGATGCCGGTGCCCAGGCCGACGGCGTTGCTGGAGGAGCACACGCCGGTCTCGGGGAGTTCGAGCCGGACGTCCCGGGCGGCCTCCCAGTCCCCGGCCAGCGCCGCGACGACCGAGCGGGCCTGCTCGAAGCCGGTCGCGAGCAGGAACGTGGGCGCCCGCCCGTAGGATTTCACGCCGATCGCGTAGTAGCCGGGTTCGGGGTGGGCGAGCTCGTCGACGCCGTGCGGCGGGACGGTGCCGCAGGAGTGCTGGTTGGGGTCGATCAGCGGGCCGAGCGCCGGGGTGGTCCCCATGATCGACTCCAGCTCCAGGCGCAGCTCGGAGGCGATCGAGTGGTCGGGCCGGTAGCCGGTCGCGGTGACGATCCGGTCGGCCGTCAGGCGCTGCTCGACCCCGTCCGGGTCGCGGCTGATGACCTCGACGCGGCCCAGGTCCGGGCTGTCGGCCTGGGGGATCAGCTCGTCGGTGAAGAACCCGGTCAGCAGGGTGATCTTCCCGGTGGTGACGAGGTGGTGGACGAGGGTGCCGAGGCGGCCGCGGGCGGGCAGTTCGTCGGCCTGGCCGCCTCCGTAGGTGCGGGAGGCGTCTCCGCCGCGGATCGCCCAGGTGACCTTCGTGCCCGGTTCCTGTTCGGCGAGCTCGGCCAGCGCGATCAGGGTGGTGGCGGCCGAGTGCCCGGCCCCGGCGACGAGGGTGTGCTTGCCCGCGAAGTCCTTGCGGTCGGCGCCCAGCACGTCGGGCAGGGAGTGGCTGATCCAGGCGGCGGCCGAGGCCTCTCCGTCGGCGGGCAGGCCCGTCGCGCCGAGCACGTTGGGCGAGGTCCAGCTACCGGAGGCGTCGACGACCGCGCGGGCCAGGACCTTCTCGGCGGTGCCGTCCGCGCGGCGGACCCGGACGACGAACGGGGCGCTCTCCCGTCCGGCACTGCGCACCCGGTCGTATCCCGCCCGGGTGATCGCCTCGACCCGCGATCCGGTCCGCACGCGCGGGGCGATCTGGGGAAGCGCGGCGAGCGGGACGAGATAGTCCTGGACGAGCTGCGCCCCCGTGGGCAGCCCGTCGGGATCGGGCGCCGTCCAGCCCGAGGCCTCCAGCAATCGGCGGGCGGCGGCGTCGGTGCAGTACCGCCACGGGCTGAACAGCCCGACGTGCCCCCACTCGCGGATCGAGGCCCCGACCCGGTCGCCGGCCTCCAGAACGAGGAAGTCCAGGCCGCGCTCGACGAGCTGGGCGGCGGCGGCCAGGCCGACCGGTCCCGCGCCGATCACGACGACAGGCGGCTCGCCCCGCGGCGCGACCTCTTTCGCACCGGCTTGCGGGGTCTGGGCCGGGGTCTCGAAGCTCGTGGTGGCCGGGCCGCAGCAGCCCGCCTCGATCTGGTCACTCATGCTGGTCTCTCCCTCGTGCCGGGTGGTCGGTTCGTTTCAGAAGCGGGGGGCGAAAGCGGCGGTGGCCTCGGCGAGGCGGCGCCCGCCCAGCTTCTTGATCAGGCCGGTCATCTCACATCCGAGGCTGTTTCGAAGTTTGTCTAAGTAGCTGTTGGTTGGAGTTTGGCCTCCTGGATCGAGATGTGTCAAATTAGACGTATGTCGAAGCAAGCGCTCCCCCTGATGGACCCGGTCTGCTGCGCGCCCCTGGCGCAGGAGCCGATCGGCGCCGAGGACGCCGCCGTTCTGGCGAAGGCGTTCAAGGCGGTCGGCGACCCGATCCGGCTGCGCCTGCTGTCCCTGATCGCCTCCCGCGACGGCGAGACGTGCGTGTGCGATCTGACGGGCCCGTTCGAGGTGAGCGGCCCGACGATCTCTCACCACCTCAAGGTGCTGCGCGAGGCCGGGCTGATCGACTGCGAACGGCGCGGTACGTGGGTCTACTACTGGTCCAGGCCCGAGGCGCTGCAACGCCTGTCGGCGATCTTGGGCCAGCAGGTGACGCGGGTGTGAGCGGGAGCGCCGCCCACACCCGCCGCCTTCACCGGCAGCCGCAGGCCGGCTGGACGATCGAGGGCGACGCCTCTCCCCGCACGGTCGCCTCGGTCGCCGGTGGGGCCGCGGTGCCGCAGCAGGAGTCCTTGGCCTCCGGCGCGCAGCAGGACGAGAGCTCCGCGCTGGAGCACCATGCCGCGTTCGCCGAGGCGGGCGCGGGCGGATCGGCGGCGGGACGTGCGGTCATCGGAACCTCCGTGAAGGGTGATCGGACATCCCCACAGACGGAGACCCTCCGAAAAGGACGCACCATGGCCGAACAGCTCTTCCGCGACCACGCCACCGACCTGCGCGCCTTCTTCCTGCGCCGGGTCAACGACCCCCGCGACGCCGACGACCTCCTCCAGGAGGTGTTCCTGCGTGCCGTCCGCACCCCGCCGGCCGGTGCGAACCCCGCCTGGCTGTTCACGGTCGCCCGCAACGTGCTCACCGACCACTACCGCCGCCCCGCTCGGGAGACCCCCTCGGCGGCCCTTCCGGAGGTGCCGGCCGCCGACGGGGAACCGGACGGCCTCGACGCCGCTCGTGCCGCCCGCTGCGCGGTGACCCTGCTCGGAGAACTCCCCGCGGCTCAGGCCGAGGCTCTGCGCCGCGTCGACATGCACGCCGCCGAGCAGGCCCACGCCGCCCGGGCTGCGGGCGTCTCGGTGCCGGGGATGAAGTCACGGGTCCAGCGCGGCCGGGCGAGCCTGTTCCGCCTGGTGAACGCGTGCTGCCCGATCCGGACCGACCGTCGAGGCGCGATCATGGAAATGGGCCCCTGCGCGGGCACCCGCGGATGCTGAGGCCCGGCCGCCTCAACGTCCGGGCGCCGCCTTGCCCGGGTAGAAGGCGAGCACGAGGCCGATGCCGATCGCAGCACCGACGATCTGGGCGACGACGAACCCCGGAACCGAGCCGGGCGCGATCCCGGCGAAGGTGTCGGAGAAGGCCCGCCCGACCGTCACGGCGGGATTGGCGAACGAGGTCGACGAGGTGAACCAGTACGCCGCCCCGATGTAGGCCCCGACGGCCGGAGCCGCGAGCGCCGTCCGGTGCGTGCGGACGAGCGAGAAGATCAGCAGCACCAGGCCGAGGGTCGCGACGACCTCGCCGAGCCACAGGTGCCCCAGTGCCCGATCGTGCCGGGCGGAGCCGACGGCGGGCAGACCGAACATCAGGTTCGCCAGAATCGCCCCGCCGACCGCTCCGGCCACCTGCGCGGGCACGTAGACGAGCAGGTCGCGCGGGCTGCGGCCCTGAAGGACGCAGTCGGCGAGGGTGACGACGGGGTTGAAATGCGCCCCGGACACCGGCCCGAAGATCAGGATCAGGGCGGCCAGCCCGAACACGGTCGCGGTGGAGTTCTCCAGCAGCCGCAGCCCGATGTCGTCGGGCGACAACTCGGCGGCCGCGATGCCCGAGCCGACCACGACGGTGACCAGCAGCGCGGTGCCGACCAGCTCGGCCAGCGCCCGGCGCGGCAGCGGAAGCTCGTCCGGCTCGATCGCGACGTCTCCGGTCACGGGCAGGCCCTCTTCCGGGTGGGAGAACGCGCCGCGGCCGCCAGCGCGCCGAGCTGAGCCGCCAGCGCCTCGATCGCCTCGGCCTTGAGCCGGTAGTAGGTGAAGCGGCCCTCCCGCTCGGTCTCGACCAGCTTGGCCCGGCGCAACGCCCGCAGGTGGTTGGAGACGTTGGTCTGCTGGGCGCCGGTCTCCTCCACGATGTGGCACACGCACAACGACTCGACCGCCAGCAGCGCGACGATCCGCGCCCGCAACGGGTCGGCAAGGACCTTGAGACCGTCGACGTCCACCGAGGGGACATCAGTTACCGCTGATGTCAGCATAGGCTGATACGTTAGCAGCGCTCCGTCCGTGCCGGCCACGGGCCGCCCTCCGAGAGGACCAGCAGGTGTCCGACAAGCCCAGCGTGCTGTTCGTCTGCGTCCACAACGCGGGCCGTTCCCAGATGGCCGCCGCCTTCCTCACCCACATCGCCGGCGACCGGATCGAGGTCCGCTCCGCCGGATCCGCCCCCGCGGACTCGGTCAACCCCGCCGTGGTCGAGGCCATGGCCGAGGTCGGCATCGACATCACCGCCGAAACCCCCAAGATCCTCACCCCCGAAGCCGTCCAGTCCTCCGACGTCTGCATCACCATGGGCTGCGGCGACGTCTGCCCCGTCTTCCCCGGCAAGCGCTACCTCGACTGGCCCCTGGAGGACCCCGCCGACCAGACCGTCGAGTCCATCCGCCCCATCCGCGACGCCATCGAACACCACGTCCGCACCCTCCTGGACGAGCTCCCCGTTCCCGCCGAACCGGCCCCCCACGGGTAACCCACCCGGTGCGCCGAACGCGCCCCTTCCACGAACCGAAGGCGCTGCCGTCGCGGGCACGCGCGGGCCTTGTGCTATCGCTGCATCAGCGGGGCGGGTCAGGGCGGGGAGCCGATGCGGCCGACGCTGACGGACTGGCCCTTGGTGATCTCGACGACGATGGGGAAGCCGTCGGGGAGGATCTTGCCGAGGCGGGTGAGGAGGTCGGCGGTGGGCGGCGGGTCGCCGGGGGTGCGGACGGCGATGCGGAAGGTGGTGGCGGCGGTGGTGACGTTGATGACCGAGGCGCCGGAGGCGTCGCCCAGCCACTCGGAGGCGGCGGTCTTGACCTGGCTGCGCCAGGAGGCGAACAGGTAGTTCGCGACGGTGCTGAGGACCAGGACGGCGACGACGATGGTCGCGAGCCCGCCGAGGGCCAGGATCGCCCGGCGGCGGGTTCGGCCGCTGTCAGGCACCGGCACGTAGCCGAGGGCGGCGAACACGAAGGTTCCGATGAACACCATCGACAGCATGTTGGACAGGAACAGCACCAGGGCGCCGAACGCCAGGGCGGGGGCTCCCGCGCCGAGGCAGACGCCGACCACCACCAGGGGCGGCACCAGCGAGATCGCGATGGCGACGCCCGGCATGATCGCTGCGACGTCCCGGCGGGCGAGGGCGATCGATCCGGCCAGGCCCGTGGCCAGGGCGGCGAGCAGGTCGGACAGTCCGGGTGAGGTGCGGCCGGAGATCTGGCCGTTGGCGAGCAGCTGGTAGGAGTGGGGCAGGGCGAGCGAGACGAGCAGGCCGATCGCGACGACGGTCGCGCCGCCGCCGAGGACGAACCAGCCTGCGCCCGTCCGGGCGCGTTTCACCAGTCCCAACGCCATGCCCATGATGGGAGTCGAGAGGGGCGCGATGATCATCGCGCCGATGACGGTGGCGGTCGAGTCGCCGACGACGCCCGCGGCCGCGATGACCGCCGACAGCACCAGCATCGTCCAGAACGCCGAGTAACGGGACGCGCGGTCCCCGGCGCGCAGGTCGAGATCCCCGGTGAGCTCCTCCAGCGTACGGCGCTGGGCCTGCGGCACCAGCCGGTCACGGATCTCGGTGAACATCGGCCCCTCCTGCTTCATGCCGGCCCAACGGGAACAGCCACATCCATGGGACTGCGATGCCCCCCTTACGGAGAAGCCCCGCACCTCGTCCAGCCATGATCAAGGAAAGTCGTGGAGCATCCGTCGCGCGGATCCGCCTCGAGTTGGAGATCATTTGGCGGTCGGGTGGGCGAGCGGGGAGTGCGGGGCGGGTAGCCCGATGAGGCTGGATCACGCCGACTCGGGAGCCAACCGCCATGGGCATCATGCCGTCGTTCGAGGACCGTACCGACTTCGCCAACGCCGACCGGGGGTTCATCGGCACCGCCGCCGACCCCCGGGTGGAGGACGCGTCGGGTCGGGTGGTGTGGGACCTGGACGCCTACGCCTTCCTGGACGGCCCCTGCCCGGAGACGGCGAACCCGAGCCTGTGGCGGCAGTCGCAGCTCTGCGCCAAGCACGGCCTCTACCGGGTCGCGGACGGCATCTACCAGGTGCGGGGCTTCGACCTGTCGAACGTCACGTTCATCGAGGGCGACGAGGGCATCATGGTCGTCGACCCGCTCCTGTCGGCCGAGCCGGCCGTCGCCGCCCTCGCCCTCTACCGCGAGCACCGCGGCGACCGGCCGGTGAAGGGCGTCATCTACACGCACTCGCACGCCGACCACTTCGGCGGGGTGCGCGGCGTCCTCGACGACGGCGCGGACGTCCCGATCATCGCCCCGGCGGGCTTCCTGGAGCACGCCGTCGCCGAGAACGTGTACGCGGGAACCGCGATGAACCGGCGGGCGATCTACATGTACGGCGCGGAACTCGCCAAGGGGCCGGAGGGCCAGATCGGCGCGGGCCTGGGCCAGACCACCTCGACCGGGACGATCTCGCTGATCGAGCCGAACCTGCACATCACCGAGACCGGCCAGGAAGAGGTGATCGACGGCGTCCGCTACGTGTTCCAACTGACCCCGGGCACCGAGGCCCCGGCCGAGATGAACTTCCACCTGCCCGAGCGCCGCGCCCTGTGCATGGCCGAGAACGCCACCCACACCCTGCACAACGTGCTGACGCTGCGCGGCGCCCTGGTCCGCGACCCGCGGATCTGGTCGCGGTACCTGACCGAGTCGATCGAGCTGTTCGCGGCGGACTCCGACGTCCTGTTCGCCTCCCACCACTGGCCGACGTGGGGCACCGCCGAGCTGACCGAGTTCATGACGACGCAGCGCGACATCTACTCCTACCTCCACGACCAGACCCTGCGGATGATCAATCAGGGGATGACGGGGCCGGAGATCGCCGAGGCGATCGAGCTGCCGGCCGCGCTCGCCTCCGCGTGGAACGCCCGCGGCTACTACGGGTCGGTGTCCCACAACGTGAAGGCGATCTACCAGCGGTACATGGGCTGGTTCGACGGCAATCCCGCCCACCTGTGGGCGCTGCCGCCCGAGCAGTCGGCGAAGAAGCACGTCGAGTTCATGGGCGGCGCGGACGCGGTCCTGGCCAAGGCGAAGGCGTCCGTCCAGGCGGGTGAGATCCGCTGGTCGGCCCAGGTCCTCAACTACGTCGTGTTCGCCGACCCGTCGAACACCGCCGCCCGTGAGCAGCTCGCGAAGGTGTACGACGTGCTCGGCCACGGCGCCGAGAACGGCACCTGGCGCAACTTCTACCTCCAGGGCGCCGCCGAACTGCGCGGCCACAAGGCCGCCGCCAGCATCGACTCAGCCAGCCCCGACGTGGCCCGGGCTCTCAGCATCGAGCAGGTCTTCGACTCCATCGCCATCCGCATCGACGGCCCCCGCGCCGCCGGCACCGACGTCACGATCGACTGGAACTTCACCGACCTCAAGGAGGAGGTCCGGCTCAAGCTCGGGAACGGCGTCCTCGTCCAGACCCGCGCCCACGACGGCACCGCTGCAGATCTGTCCCTCACCCTGACCAAACCGCAGCTCCTCGGCCTCGTCGCCACCGGAGACCTCGCAGGCATCCAGGCGGACGGTGACCGCCAGGCCCTCGCCACCCTGATCGGCCTGCTCGACGAGGGCGACCGGAGCTTCGACATCGTCACGCCCTGACCGGACACGAGCGTATGGCCGCCCGGATCCGCCGGGCGGCCCGGCCGGGAGGGAATCTGGTGAAGGGCCTGGGGAGACCGACCGGCCGGGACGCCGTCGCGGGCCTGGTGACCGGGTTGTTCAGCATCCCCGAGGGCATGGCGTACGCCTCCATCGGCGGGTTCAGTCCCGTCCTCGGTCTGTTCTCCGGGGTCGCGCCGACGATCGTCGGGGCGCTGCTGGCCCGCACCGTCCTCATGGTGACGACGCTGACCAGCGCGATCGCGCTGTCGTCGCAGAGCGTTCTCTCCGAGGCGGGGCTCGACCCGCATGACACCGGGAACGTCGTCACCCTGACGCTGCTCGTCGGCGTCGTGATGCTGCTGTTCGGGCTGCTGAAGTTCGGCGCGGCGATGAGCTTCGTCTCCAACGCGGTCATGACCGGATTCACCACCGGCATCGCTCTGCAGATCATCACCGGGTCGCTGAAGGACGCCACCGGCTACAAGCCGCGGGGCCACAACAAGCTGTGGCAGATCGTCGACTGGATCACCCACATCGGCTCGTGGCAGGCGTCGGCCGTCCTCGTCTCGGCCGTGACCGTCGCGGTGTGGGCCGCCGCGCACACGGTGCCCCGGCTCGAGTCGACGGCGACGCTGCTGGCGCTGCTGATCGTCACCGTCGGCGTCACGGCCCTCGGTACGGACGTCGAACTCGTCCGGGACATCGCGCGGGTGCCGTCCAGCCTGCCGTCGATCACGATCCCGGACCTCTCGGCGGCCCCGCACCTGCTGCTCGGCGCGGCCGCCGTCGCGCTGGTCGCGCTCGCGCAGGCCGCCGGTATCGGCGCGGCCGTCCCCAACCCCGACGGCTCCCGCACCGACATGAACCGCGACTTCACCGCCCAGGGCGCCGCCAACCTCGCCGGAGCCTTCCTCCAGGCGCTGCCGACGGGCGGCTCCCTGTCGCGCACCGGCGTCGCCACCGGGGCGGGCGCCCGCACCCGCTGGGCCGGAGTCTTCGCCGGGCTCTGGCTCGCCCTGATCGTCCTGGTGGCCGGGAAGTACACCGAGTACATCCCGATGCCGGTCATCGGCGGGCTCATCATCGTCGTCGGCGGTGAGATCATCCTCGGCCGGATCCCCGACATCCGCCTGGTCGCCCACACCGGATGGCAGCCGCTCGCCGCGATGGCCGTCACATTCCTCGCGACCACCCAGCTGCCGTTGCAGCAGGCCATCATCCTCGGCGCGGTCCTGTCGCTGATCCTCTACTGCGTCAGCGTCGCCCGGCAGAGCCGCCTGCTGCGCCTGGTCCCCGGCGACGAGCCGAACACCTGGCAGACCTCGCCCGCCGGGCTTCCCGACGCGATCGGCCCCGGCGACGTCGTGGTCCTCACCTACCAGGGCGTCAGCTTCTTCGCCGAGCTCAACCGCATCAACGAGCACTGGCCGCGACTGCCCGGCGACGCCACCGGAGCGACCCTCATCCTCGTGCTCCGCACCGTCCCCGACGTCCCCTCCTCCACCCTCGTCAAAGCCCTCCACAAGCACGCCCACGCCCTCCAGCAGGCCGGCGGCACCCTCGCCCTCGTCGGCGTCCAGCCCGGCCTCCGCCACCTCCTCGACACCACCGGCACCACCGAGGTCATCGGCGCCGCCAACGTCTACCCCGCCGGCCCCGGTATTTTCCAGCCCCTCGACCGCGCGTTCACCGATGCCGTGATCCGCGCGCGACGGTGACCGATAGGTCGCGCCCTCAGAGGGCGGTGAACGTCCAGGTGCCGGTGCCGCTGAGCTCGGTCAGCCCTGCCGGGGTGGTGCAGGCCGACAGGTCGAGGTCGACGAAGGCGACGGTGGCGGTCACGGGGCAGGGGGCGTACGTGGCATAGGAGCCCCCGGGGAGTTCCTGGGTGAGGTCTTTCAGGATGACGCGCGGGACCGGGCGGAACTCCGTCACCTGGTTGCCGGGGATCTCGGTAGGCCCAGCGAGGATTCGGGCGGTGCCGATCGGGGAGGAGACGCTCTCCAAGGTGTCCTGGGCCGATTCGTTGTTGGCGACGACGAAGCAGAGGGGCGCGGAGCCGCCCTTGTCCGGGTCTCTCTTCCGGTCAGAGCTGTCCTGCCGGGCGCAGCAGGATCTCGTTGATCGCCAGATGGCGCGGGCGGCTGAGCGTGAAAGCGATGATCTCGGCGATGTCGTCGGCGGTGACCTCGGCCTTGTCATACATCGCCTGCACGCCTTCGCGGGTCTGGTCGTGGGTGATGTGGTCCGGGAGCTCGGTGGCGACGACGCCCGGCTCGATGAGCGTGACCCGCACATCGGGCAGCAGTTCCTGCCGCAGCGACTCCGACCAGCCGTTGATCCCCCACTTGGTGGCCGCGTAGACACCGTTGCCCGCACGGGCGGTTCGACCGGCGACCGAGGAGATGTTGACGATGTCGCCGCCGCGCTCGGCGGCGCCGTTCTTGAGCTGGTCGAGGAAGACCTCGGCGGTGGTGATGGCGCCGAGGAGGTTGATCTCGATCATCTGCCGGTAGTCGTCGCGCTGGTCGGCGGCGAACGGGCCGAGGAGCATGACGCCGGCGTTGTTGACCAGGACGTCCGCGCCGCCCAGCTCGTTCCGCACACGTTCTGCGGCGGCGACGATACTCGGGCGGTCGGTGACGTCGGCCTGGACGGCGATGGCGCCGTCGCCGAGCTCGTCAGCCAGGGCGGCGATGCGGTCGAGCCGCCGGGCCAGGAGCGCGACCTTGTAGCCGCTCCCGTGCAGGGCGCGTGCCGTCGCTTCGCCGATGCCCGACGATGCGCCGGTGACGACCGCGACACGTGCGGTTGTGGTGGTGCTCATGATCATGCCTCCGGGATGTCGCGGCCGAAGCTTTCCAGGGTGATCGCCTCGGGTTCGGGGCCGCCGCGCTTGCCGGTGTCGAGGCCGTCGATGGCGGCCAGCTCGTCGGCGGACAGGTCGAAGCCGAAGACGTCGAAGTTCTCGGCGATCCGGTGCGGCTTGGTCGACTTCGGGATCGCGGATCGGCCTTGCTGGAGGTGCCAGCGCAGCATCACCTGGGCCGGGCTCTTGCCGTGCGTCTCGGCGATACCGACGATCGTCGGGTCCTCCAGCGTGCTCGTGTGCTCACCCTCGCGGTAGAAGGTGATCCCGCCGATCGGCGACCAGGCCTGGGTGAGGATGCTGTGCTCGGCGTCGGCGGCCTGGACGTCGCGCTGCTGGAAGTAGGGGTGGACCTCGATCTGGTTGACGGACGGGACGACCGACGCGACCTTGAGGAGCTGCGTCAGGTGGTCGGGCATGAAGTTGCTGACGCCGATGGCGCGGACCTCGCCCTGGTCGAGCAGCGTCTCCAACGCCCGGTAGGCGTCCAGGGTCTTGTCGAACGCGGAGGGCAGGGCCTGGTGGAGGATCAGCAGGTCGATCTGGTCGACGCCGAGCTTGCCCGCGCTCTTGTCGAAGCCGTGCAGGGTCCGCTCGTACCCGTAGTCGCTGATCCAGATCTTCGTCTCGACGAACACCTCCTCGCGTGCGACCCCTGACGCGCGGATCGCCTCGCCGACCTCACGCTCGTTGCCGTAGGCGGCGGCGGTGTCGATGTGCCGGTACCCCGTCTGGAGCGCCGCGGTCACGGCGGAGCGGGTCTCGTCCGGCGGCGTCTGGAAGACCCCGAACCCCAGGGCCGGGATCTCAACGCCGTTGTTCAGCCTGATCGTCCTCATGATGATCTCTCTTTCACGTGGTCGTCTCGGAAGCCGTTCGGCGGTCGTCGCCGTCAGGTCAGGTCGTTGCGGCGCAGCCAGCCGTCGAGGTCGCCGCCGGAGGCGCTGACCTTCTCGCCTTGGACGGCCAGGCCCTCACCGATCGTCGCGCCGCGGCAGGAGGCGGTGTAGTCGCGTTCGGTGGTGCCCAGGCCGCTCATGGCGTAGGTCGTGACGGGCAGGACGGTCCTGCCGGTGAAGTCGAGGCCCTCGGCGAACGTCGTCATGATCATGGGTGCGCGGACGTTCCAGATCGGGCTGGCCGGCAGGACCGTCGGATAACCGTCGAGGTCGGGCAGAGCCCGCGCGATCTTCGGCCGGGCGTCGGTGTTCTGCTCGCGGACGTTGCGGGCCACCGTCTCCTCGTAGTCGTCGGAGTAGGGGTCGGCGGCCTCGATCCGGTACACCTCGCAGCCGATCCGGTCGCGGATCATCCCGGCCAGCACCTCGGTGTTCCCGACCTCCAACCGCCTGCGCCCCCCGAAGTGGTAGTTCTCCCCGGCCCGCGAAAAGTAGGCCAGCAGCACCTTCCCCGCCCCCGGCCGGCCTGACCGCTCAGAGGCGCTGGGCTCGGGGATCTGCGAAGCAGTCACGGAACCGCTCTGCTCGGAGCGAGACGGCGCCGCCCGAGCACGGTTCCCAGCATCTCGGCCCGCACGATGATCCTTTCTCGCAGATGATGAGCCGGACTGGAGGACGGGTCCCGGGGTCAGCGCTCCAGCAGACGCCGGTCGTTCTCGGCGTGGGTGTCGCCTGCGGCGGATGGCAGGGCGGACAGCCGGTCCAGCTGGTCGGCGGTGAGAGTGAGGGCGTCGGCGGCGGTGTTCTCCTCCACCCGTGCCACCCGCTTGGTGCCGGGGATCGGGGCGACGTCGTCGCCCTGGGCGAGCAGCCAGGCCAGGGCGACCTGTGCGGCGGTGGCGTCTGCGTCGGCGGCCACGGCCTGGACCTCGTCGGCGATCGCCAGGTTGCGGTCGAAGTTCTCGCCGCTGAAGCGCGGGCTGGTCCTGCGCCAGTCGTCCTCGGCGAACTGCTCGCGTGAGCGGACCATGCCGGTCAGGAAGCCCCGGCCCAGCGGAGAGAACGGCACCAGGCCGATCCCCAGCTCCCGCAGCACCGGCAGGATCTTCTCCTCGATCCCGCGCGTCCACAGCGAGTACTCCGACTGGACGGCGGCGACCGGATGGACCGCATGGGCCCGTCGGATCGTGTCCGGACCGGCCTCCGACAGACCGATCGCCCCGACCTTCCCCTCGGCGACGAGCTCGGCCAGCGCGCCGACGGTCTCCTCGATCGGCACCTGCGGGTCGACGCGGTGCTGGTAGTACAGGTCGATGTGATCGGTGCCGAGCCGCTTCAGCGATCCCTCGACCGCGGTGCGGATGTTGGCCGGGCTGCTGTCGGGATGCCCCGGACCGCCTCCGGCATGGGAGACCAGCCCGAACTTCGTCGCCAGCACCACGCCGTCGCGACGGCCGGCAAGCGCCCGTCCGAGGAGCTCCTCGTTGGTGTAGGGCCCGTAGATCTCGGCCGTGTCGATCAATGTCACGCCGAGATCGAGGGCCCGATGGATCGCTCGCACCGATTCGGCGTCATCGGTCCCGAACCCGGTATAGCCGTGCGACATGCCCATCGCACCCAACCCGATCCGTCCCACGTCCAGGCCGCCGAGCTTCACATGCTTCATGACCACTCCCCATTCCCAGTGCTGGGCCTCGCCGACCGTTCCGCTGGGAAACCGGGCCGCCGTCAGGAGCCCTACCCCTGCCCGATAGGCATGGAATGTCCCGCTGGTCGTCACTGGGTAAACGTTGCTTTGCCCTACCCGCCGCCGGTCAGTCACTGTGGTCTTCCCGCAGGCCGAGGGCTTGTGCTTCCAGCTAACCGCGCAACGGAGGCCGGTGACAGTCACCGTCTGAAGGGGTACCGGCAGGGACCCCCTCATTCCGGTCGGGATGCCTAACCTGGGAATATGGACAATCGCAGCGAGGTCCGGGCGTTCCTCACCACTCGCAGGGCCAAGGTCACACCCGAGCAGGCGGGGCTGCCCACCCACGGCCGCCGCCGCGTCGAAGGACTGCGCCGCGGCGAGGTCGCCGCCCTCGCCGGCGTCAGCGTCGAGTACTACACCAAGCTCGAACGCGGAAACCTCACCGGAGCCTCCGACGGCGTCCTTTCCGCCATCGCGCGCGCCCTGCGCCTGGACGAGACCGAGACCGCCCACCTCCACCACCTCGCCCGCGCCTCGGCCTCCCCGCCCACCCGCACGCGCCGCGTCAAGGCTCCCGAGATCCGAGCGTCCGTCCGCCGCGTCCTGGAATCGATGACCGGCGTCCCCGCACTCATCCGCGACCACCGGTTCGACGTCCTCGCCGCCAGCTCCCTCGCCCGCGCCCTCTACGCCCCCATGTTCACCGCCGGACCCGCGCTCCCGGTCAACTCCATGCGGTTCACCTTCCTCGACCCCCACGCCCAGGCCTTCTACCCCGACTGGACGGACGTCGCCCACGGCGCGGTCGCCGCGCTCCGCATCGCCGCCGCCCGCAACCCCCACGACCAGAACCTGATCAGCCTCATCGGCGAACTCTCGATGCGCAGCGACCCCTTCCGCACCTGGTGGGCCGCCCAGGACGTCTACGTCCACCAACACGGCACCAAACGCTTCCACCACCCCGCCGTCGGCGACCTCACCCTCGACTACGAAGCCTTCGAACTCCCCGGCGAAGCGCCCCTCACCCTCCTCACCTACTCCGCTGAGCCGGGAACTCCCTCCGGCGACGGCCTCCAGCTCCTCGCCGCATGGGCCGCGCAGAACACCGATGCCGGCACCCCGGCCAGTGAACGACCGTGAAGACGGCAGGCGCACACGTCTCCTCTCGGCGGCTCCACCCCAACACGCCATCGGATCAATGCTCTGAGCGCATAACCGGGACTTGAACCCCCATGGCGCTGACCTGTGGTCTCTCAAGCAGCCGTAGGTGACCCCTATGGTTGCCAAAAGCAAAAAGCTCCAGGTCAGAGACCTGGAGCTTCTTTGGGTGTTGGTGTCCGAGGGGGGACTTGAACCCCCATGCCCCGCAAAGGGCACTAGCACCTCAAGCTAGCGCGTCTGCCTATTCCGCCACCCGGACGTGGGTGCTTCCGCGGCTGGGCCGCGGTGGCGTTCGCAACTGTATCAAAGGTGCGGGGTGCTGGCGATTCGATCTTCGGGAGGGGGCGGGAGAGGGGGCGGGCATAGGATTTCCGGAGGGATGGCGTGTACCTGGAGGTTGGCGTGGACGAGCTGGTCGTTGAGCTTTGCCGGGATCTGATCCGGATCGACACGAGTAACCCGGGGGATCATTCGGGGCCGGGGGAGCGGAAGGCGGCGGAGTACGTCGCGGAGAAGCTGGAGAGCGTCGGGATCAAGACGACGCTGCTCGAGTCGCACTCCAAGAGGACGTCCGTCATCGCGCGGATCGAGGGGGAGGACCCCTCCCGGGACGCCCTGCTGCTGCACGGGCACCTCGACGTGGTCCCCGCGCAGGCCTCGGACTGGACCCATGACCCGTTCTCCGGGGAGATCGCCGACGGCTGTGTCTGGGGGCGGGGCGCGGTCGACATGAAGGACATGGACGCGATGATCCTCGCGACCGTCATGGACAGGGCCAGGACGGGGCGTAAACCCAAGCGCGATCTGGTGCTGGCGTTCCTCGCCGACGAGGAGGCCGGCGGCAAGTTCGGCGCCCACTGGCTGGTCGACAACCACCCGGGCCTGTTCGAGGGGTGCACCGAGGCCGTCGGGGAGGTCGGCGGGTTCAGCCTGACCGTTCCCGGGGACCGGCGGCTGTACCTGATCGAGACCGCGGAGAAGGGCCTGGCCTGGATGCGGCTCAAGGCCGTCGGCACGGCGGGGCACGGGTCGATGGTCCACTCCGACAACGCCGTCAGCGAGCTGGCGCGGGCCGTCGCGCGGCTGGGGGAGCACCGGTTCCCGATCCGGCTCACCAAGACCGTCCAGCGCTTCCTCGAGCAGGTCTGCGAGGCCTACGGGGTCGAGTTCGACCCCAGGGACCCCGAGGCGTGCCTGCCCTACCTCGGCAGCCTCGCGCGCATGATCGGCGCCACGCTCCGTCACACTCTCAACCCCACCCGCCTGGACGCCGGATACAAGGTGAACGTCATTCCCCAGGAGGCGACGGCCGAGGTCGACGGCCGATTCCTGCCGGGTTTGGAAAAGGACTTCTTCGAGCAGGTCGACGCCCTCCTCGGCGACAAAGTCACCCGCGAATTCGTCCATTACGACATCGCCGTCGAAACGGACTTCGAAGGCGGCATCGTCGGAGCCATGGAGGAGGCCCTGACCTGGGCCGACCCGGGAGCCATCCCCGTCCCGTACTGCCTGTCGGGGGGCACGGACGCCAAGTCCTTCGCCCAGCTCGGCATGACCTGCTTCGGTTTCGCCCCCCTCAAACTGCCCCCGGAATTGGACTTTTCCGGAATGTTCCACGGGGTCGACGAACGCGTCCCGATCGACGGACTGCAGTTCGGGGCGCGTGTTCTCGACAGATTCCTCGACCACGCATAACCATTTGGTTCTCATTACTCGCGGTTGAACGATACGTGGTGCTACGGTGACCGACCGTAGGGACTCTCCCTACGGTTCCGAGGAGGTTTCCGTGGCACGGACGCAGGCGAGGACGATGACCGTCCTCCGTGCCGCCCTGTCGCGAGCCGCCCGGAGCCGCGTCCTGCACCGCGTGCTCACCGTCGCCGGCCTCGTGGCCGTCGGCTGGCTGATCGGCGGCGCGGGAGCGGCACAGGCCGGCGCCGAACCGCCGCGGACCGGGGACACCGTGTCCCAGGCGGTCTCCGCGGTCCTGCGCGTGACGGCGCGGGAGGAAACCGGAACCACGGTCCCCCAGGCGAGCACCACGGCCGGATCCGTCGAGACGGCGGCCCCCGCCCTTCCCGGCGCCGGGGCCTTCCCCGAGATCGCGCCGGCGGCCCACGCCGCCGCGCACCGCCCCGCGCGGGCGGACGGAGCCGAGACGGCCGGCCAGGCCGTTCCGGACACCCTCGTCGCGGCGGGCCACGCCGTGACGGGCACGGTGGCGACGGCGCACGACGCCGTCCCGCAGGCCGTCGAGACGGCGGGCACCGTCCCGAACGCCGTCCCGGACACCTCTTCGACGGCCCCCGGCGCCGTCGCGGCGGAGACGGCCGAAGACGAAGGCGCCCGGACGCCGCCGTCCCCGCACGGGACGGTCGTGCGCGCCGGGAACAGGCCCGTCAGGGCTTCCGGGCCCGAGGACTCCCGCGTCGGGGAGTCCGTGCCCGGCGGCCGGGCGGCCGAGAAGAAGGCCGCTCACCGGACCCGTCACGGCCACGAGGCGGCCAGGCACGAGATGCCCCAGGCCCCCGCGCGGACCGAGGCGGGCGCGTTGCCTCCGGCCGTCAACGGCGGCGGTGCCGTCACCGGCGGCTGGATCGCCCTTCCCCACCGGCGTCACGGGGCCTGCACGGCCCGGCGCCTCGTGCTCGTCCTCGCGCCGCGGCTCGGCGCGGGTCTCCCCCCGGTGAACACCGTGGTGGACGAGCCTTCCTTCTCACCCGACTAGCAGGCGTACAGCCCCTGCGGCACGGGCCCTTCACGCCCGGACGCCGTCACGCAGCGTGATCGCCGAACACACGAGACACGCCGCGCCTGCACTGGTCACAACTCAGCACGAAATTTCCCCAAACACCAACAGGAGTCACCCATGCGTACGTGGGCCAAGAGCGGTCGCACCGTTCTCCTCACCGCCAGCTTCGTCGCGCTCGGCGCGGGCGTCCTGCCCGGGGCGGCCTTCGCCGACACCACCGACGGGACCGGCTCGGTCCTCGGCGGCAACCAGGTCGAAGCCCCCATCTCCGCGCCGATCGACATCAGCGGCAACGCTCTCGCCGTCTTCGGCGACGCCAACGCCTCCTCCACCGGCGGCTCCAAGGTCGTCAACAAGGGCGGCGGTGGCGGCGGGAACAAGACCGACGGCAAGCACTCGATCGGCGGCGGCAACCAGGTCACCGCGCCCATCTCGGCCCCGGTCAACGCCTGCGGCAACGCCGTGGCGATCTTCGGCACCGCCGACGCGGGCTGCAAGGGCGGCGCGAAGGTCGTCAACAAGGGCGGCGGCGGAGGCAACAAGACCGACGGCAAGCACTCCGTCCTCGGCGGCAACCAGGTGACGGCGCCGATCTCGGCCCCCGTCGACGCCTGCGGCAACGCGGTCGCGCTGTTCGGATCGTCCGAGGCGGGCTGCAAGGGCGGCTCCAAGGTGATCAACGAGGGAGGCTCCAACGGCGACGTGACGTCGGGGAAGGGCTCCGTCGGCGGCGGCAACCAGATCTACGCCCCGATCTCCGCGCCCGTGGACGTCTGCGGCAACTCCGCGGCGATCTTCGGCGACGCGGTCGCGGGCTGCAAGGGCGGCGCGAAGGTCGTCAACCACGGCGGCACCGGCGGCATGGAGACCAACGGCGAGCACTCGGTCCTCGGCGGCAACCAGGTCGACGCGCCGATCTCCGCGCCGGTCAGCGTCTGCGGGAACGCGGTCGGCAAGGCCGCCGCGGGCTGCGAGGGCGGCTCCAGCGTCGAGAACACCGGCCGGCTCGACCCGTCGGGCAAGGGCTCGATCGGCGGCGGCAACCAGGTCCACGCCCCCGTTTCGGTGCCGGTCAGCGCGTGCGGCAACGCCGCCGCCGTGCTCGGCGACTCCGCCGCGATGTGCGAGGGCGGCTCGCACGTGCACAGCTCGGTCCCCGGCGGCATGCACACCAACGGCGAGCACTCGGTGCTCGGCGGCAACCAGGTCTACGCCCCGATCACCGCCCCGATCACCGTGTGCGGCAACGCCGTGCTCGGGGCCGCGGCCTCCTGCGAGGGCGGTGTCGAGGCCGACGGCTCCGGCGCCCCCCACGCGACCACCGGCGGCAAGAACTCGGTCGGCGGCGGCAACCAGGCCTTCGCCCCGGCGAAGGCCCCGGTCGAGGTCTGCGGCACCAACGCCTCCTGCCAGGAGGAGAAGCTCACGCCGTCGCGGCTGCCGGTCGTCCCGGGCCTGACCAAGGCCCTGCCGGTCTCGGGCGCCCTGCCCGCGCTGCCGGTCCGCAAGGCCCCCGCCGGGGTCCTGCCGCTCAAGCAGCTCAACGGCGCGGTTCCGGTCTCCGCCCTGCCGATGCGCAAGGCGGACGGCGTCCCGGGTCTGCTGTCCGGGCTGCCCGGCGGCGACCTGTCCGGCCTGTCCGGCGGCATCCCCGCCACCGGCCTGCCGCTCCGCAAGGCCCCGAAGCCCGACGCGGTCGGCGGGCTCCTCGGCGGCCTGCTCGGCGGTCTGCCCACCGCCGGCGTTCCCGGCGGGCTGCCCACCGGACGGGTGCCCGCCCCGTCCCTGCCCGCCCCGTCCCTGCCCGTCACGGGCGACCTGCAGGCGCCCGCCATGGGCGGGACGCTCGACCAGGTCCAGCAGGTGACCGAACTCACCGACGCCCTGCCGATGTCGGCCTCGGCCGGCCTGCCCGGCTCGTCGTCCGGCTCGCCGTGGGTGCTGGCCGTGGGCGCGCTCATGGCCGCCGCCTCGGTGACCGGGGCGTTCGCCCGCCGCCTGGTCCGCAGGGGCTAGGTATCCGACGCTCTGAGCCAGGGGGCCGGAGCGTCGGCCACAGACGCTTTGCCCGTCCCGGGAGCGCGGCCCGGGGCGGGCAAAGCCTTTTTTACGTGCCGATGTGAAGGGTCTTGCGGGCGCGAATGATCTTCTTGCGGAGCTGGATACGGCGCCTGCCGTCCGAGTAGAGACGGACGGTGTGCAGCTCCCAGCCACCGTATTCGGCGTGCTCGGTCATGACCTGCCTGGCGGTTTCCCGGGTGGTCCCGCGCGGCAGATTCAGGACGAGATAGGTGTACTCCACCATCATGGGCATGATGACAGACGGCCGCCCGATCCTCCAAGGACCCGTTTGGAGCTTCCCCGGAGGTGATAAGCCTTTATTCTCGGGTCTCCCCGGGAGCGTGTCATCCTCTGTGGGTGGGCGGCACGGCTTGTCGTCCGCCGCGGGTACCGTCGGGGAAGAGGGCTCGCGTTAGCGATCATGTTCGGAACTAAGCGATATGGATAGGTTGGAGCGCTGTGCCAGCCAGTAACGGCAGCAAGCCGGGAGGCACCCGCCTGGTGATCGTCGAGTCGCCCGCGAAGGCGAAGAAGATCGCGGGCTATCTCGGCAAGGGCTATGTCGTCGAGTCCAGCATCGGTCACATCCGGGACCTGCCCGCCGACGCCGCCGAGGTGCCCGCCAAGTACAAGACCGAGCCCTGGGGACGTCTCGGGGTGAACGTCGACCACGAGTTCGAGCCCGTGTACATCGTGAACACGGACAAGCGGCAGCAGGTCGCGAAGCTGAAGAAGCTCCTGTCCGAGGCCGACGAGCTCTTCCTCGCGACGGACGAGGACCGCGAGGGTGAGGCCATCGCCTGGCACCTTCGCGAGGTCCTCAAGCCGAAGGTGCCGGTGCACCGGATGGTCTTCAACGAGATCACCCCGGACGCCATCCGCGCCGCCGCGGCCAACACCCGCGAGCTGAACCTGCAGCTCGTCGACGCCCAGGAGACCCGGCGGATCCTCGACCGGCTCTACGGCTACGAGGTCAGCCCGGTGCTGTGGAAGAAGGTCATGCCCCGGCTGTCGGCCGGACGCGTGCAGTCCGTCGCCACCCGCCTGGTCGTCGAGAAGGAACGCGAGCGGATCGCGTTCATCGCCGGCCACTACTGGGACGTCGCCGCCGACCTCGGCACCGGTAAGGACGAGGAACCCAACCACTTCACCGCGAAGCTCGTCTCGGTCGACGGCGACAAGATCGCCCAGGGCCGCGACTTCAACGCCCGCGGTGTGCTCAAGGCCGGGATCCGGCAGCTCAACGAGGACGACGCCCGCGGTCTGGCCGCCCGTCTGGAGGGGCGCCCGTTCAAGGTCACCTCGGTCGAGCAGAAGCCGTACACGCGCAAGCCCTACGCCCCGTTCCGCACCACGACCATGCAGCAGGAGGCCTCGCGCAAGCTGGGCCTGTCGCCGAAGCAGGCGATGCAGGTCGCCCAGCGGCTGTACGAGAACGGCTACATCACCTACATGCGTACCGACAGCATCACGCTGTCGGACACCGCGATCAACGCGGCCAGGGCCCAGGCGTCCGCGCTGTACGGGCCGCAGTACGTGCCGTCGGCGCCGCGCGTCTACGCCTCCAAGGTCAAGAACGCCCAGGAGGCGCACGAGGCGATTCGCCCCGCGGGCGAGACCTTCCAGACCCCCGCCGAGACGGGCCTGACGGGCGAGCAGTTCCGGCTGTACGAGCTGATCTGGAAGCGCACGATCGCCTCGCAGATGAAGGACGCCGCCGGGCAGTCGGTGTCGGTGCGGATCGTCGGCGAGTCCTCGACCGGTGAGGCGGCCGAGTTCGGCGCCTCCGGACGCACGATCACCTTCCACGGCTTCCTCAAGGCCTACGTCGAGAGCGTCGACGAGGGAGGGGCCGACGACGCCGAGTCGCGGCTGCCCGTCCTCGCCGAGGGCGACCCGCTGAACCCGCTGTCGCTGCTGGCCGAGGGCCACTCGACCAGGCCGCCCGCGCGGTACACGGAAGCGTCGCTGATCAAGGAGCTGGAAGACCGGGAGATCGGCCGCCCGTCGACCTACTCCTCGATCATCGGCACCATCCTCGACCGCAAGTACGTGTTCAAGAAGGGCACCGCGCTGGTGCCGGCCTTCCTGGCGTTCGCGGTCGTCCAGCTGCTGGAGAAGCACTTCGGCAACCTGGTCGACTACGACTTCACCGCGCAGATGGAGGAGTCGCTCGACGCCATCGCGCGCGGCGAGGGCGAGCGCGTGAACTGGCTGAACCGCTTCTACCACGGTGAGCACGGGCTGAAGGAGCTGGTCAGCGACCTCGGCGAGATCGACGCCAAGGAGATCTCCTCCTTCCCGGTGAAGGACGACCCCGGCACGATGATCCGCGTCGGCCGCTACGGTCCCTACCTCGACCGCGACGGCGAGCGCTGCAACATCCCCGAGGACCTGGCCCCGGACGAGCTCGACAAGGCCAAGGCCGACGAGTTGTTCGCCCAGCCCAGCGGGGACCGTTCGCTGGGCAGGGACCCGGAGACCGGCCACGAGATCATCGCCAAGAACGGGCGGTTCGGGCCCTACGTCACCGAGATCCTCCCCGAGGAGCTGACGACCACCGCCTCGGGACGCAAGAAGGCGGGAGCGCCCAAGCCCCGCACGGGCTCGCTGTTCAAGTCGATGTCGACCGAGACCGTCACGCTGGAGCAGGCGCTCCAGCTCATGTCGCTGCCGCGCGTCGTCGGCGTGCTCGACGACGTCGAGGTGACGGCGCAGAACGGACGCTTCGGCCCGTACCTGAAGAAGGGCACCGACAGCCGCTCCCTGACGGCAGAGGAGGACATCTTCACCGTCACCCTCGAGCAGGCCAAGGAGCTCTACGCCCAGCCCAAGCAGCGCGGCCGCGCCGCCGCCAAGCCGCCGCTGCGCGAGCTCGGCGACGACCCGGTCTCGAAGAAGCCGGTGACGGTCAAGGAGGGGCGCTTCGGCCCCTACGTGACCGATGGCGAGACCAACGCCTCCCTCCGCAAGGACGACGAGGTCGAGAAGATCACCATCGAGCGCGCCGCCGAGCTCCTCGCCGAGCGCCGCGAGAAGGTCGCGGCCGGAGGCCCCAAGCCCGCCCGCAAGCGGGCCCCCGCCAAGCCCAAGGCCGCGGCGGCCAAGAAGCCCGCCGCGCCCCGCACCACCCGCGCCAAGGCCTGACCACCGTGTAAAGAGCCCTCGCCGGGGGCTCTTTACGCGTGCCAGAAGCCGGGCGGCGACGGCCGAAGCCGCCTGACGGGCCCCTTCGGAGAGCCGCGGACGGTGTTCTCCCGCGCCCGGAGACAGTCCGTGCGGGGACGCGATCGGCGTGCCGGGGCGGGAGGGGCGGTTGCGGCTCGGAGGGTTTCTGGGAAGGGCCGAAACGGTACGCGCGGACACGCACGCCGATACCCTGACGCGCATGAACAATCCCGGCGTCTTGTCGTTCAAGTCGTTCCGGCGGCTGTGGATCGCGCTGTCGCTCTCGAGCCTGGGCGACTGGCTGGGCGTTCTGGCGCTGACGGCCCTCGCCCGCGAGCTGACCAGCGGATACGCGGCCCAGTCGTACGCGATCGGCGCCGTCCTGATCGCCTGGCTGCTGCCGGGCCTGCTGCTCGGACCGGTCGCCGGGGCCATCGCCGAACGCCTTGACCGGCGCCTGACAATGGCCGTCGCCGACCTGGCCCGCTTCGGGCTGCTGGTGTCCGTCCCGATCGTCGGCCGGCTCGGCTGGCTGCTGGCCGCGACCGTCCTCACGGCCTGCTGCGCCCTGTTCTGGACGCCCGCGCAGGAGTCGCTCCGCTCCGGCCTGGTGCCGCCGGCCCGCCTCGACCAGGCCCGCCGGTACACGCTGCTCGCCGCCTACGGCAGCGCCCCGGCCGCCGCGGTCGTCTTCGCGCTGACGGCCCTGGTCGCGAACATGGTCATGCCGGGCTCCGACCTCGCCCTCTACGTGACGGCCGCGGTGTTCCTGCTCTCGGCCGTGGTGGTCCTGTCGCTGCGCGACCTGCCGCGTGGGGAGCGCCGCCGGATCTCGGTCCCGTCCACGCCGGGGACCGTCGCCGACGGCTGGAAGTTCGTCGGCTCGGCGCCGGTCGGCCGCGGCCTCGTCGTCGGGACCGTCGGGGCGCTCGCGGCCTGCGGCGTGGTCCTCGGCGTCGCCCGCATGTACGTCGAGGCGCTGGGCGGCGGCGACGCCGGCTACGGCACGGTGTTCGGCGCGGTCTTCGCCGGAGCGGGCTTCGGGCTCTTCCTCGGGCCGCGGATGCTGGACGGCTTCAGCCGCCGGCGCCTGTTCGGGCTCGCGGTCGTCTCCGCCGCGTTCGTCCTCGTGCTCGCGGCGCTGATCCAGAACCTGGTGGCGGTCGTCGTGCTGGCGGCGCTGCTCGGCGCCGCGGCGGGCGTCGCGGGGGCGACCGGGCGCGAGCTGGTCGAGCGGGAGGTCCGCGAGGACTTCCGGCCCAGGACCCACGCGTTCGTCATCGCCCTGGTGCGGGTCGTGCTGGTGCTGGTGCTGGCGGTCGCCCCGCTCGCGGCGGGCGCGCTCGGGCAGCACGAGGCGGCCGTCGGGGACGTCCACTACGGGTTCGACGGCGCCAACGGCGTGCTGCTGATCGGCGCGGTGATCGCGCTGCTCACCGGGCTCGGCGCCTACCGCCAGATGGACGACCGGCGCGCCATCCCGCTCTCCCGCGACCTTTATGGTGCGCTGACGGGCGTGCCCTACGTACCGCCTGCCCCAGTGAAGGACCGCGGCCTGTTCATCGCCTTCGAAGGCGGTGAGGGCGCGGGCAAGACCACCCAGTCGAGGCTGCTGGCGATCTGGCTGCGCGACCACGGCTTCGACGTCGTGACGACCCGCGAGCCCGGCGCCACCAAGGTCGGGATGCGGCTGCGGGCGATCCTGCTGGACCGCGAGACGACCGCCCTGTCCTACCGCGCCGAGTCCCTGCTCTACGCCGCCGACCGCGCCCAGCACGTGGACGCCGTGGTCCGTCCCGCGCTCGACCGCGGCGCCGTCGTGATCACCGACCGGTACGTCGACTCCAATCTCGCCTACCAGGGCTACGGCCGGGAGCTGCCCGTCGCGGAGATCGACGAGGTCAACATGTGGGCGACCGCGGGGCTCCGTCCCGACCTGACGGTCCTGCTCGACGTCCCGCCGTCGCTCGGGCTCAACCGGTTCGCCTCCCCGGCGGACCGCATCGAGTCCGAGCCGGCCGAGTTCCACGACCGGGTCCGCCGCGGCTTCCGCGCCCTCGCCGAGGCCGAGCCGCACCGCTACCTGGTCCTCGACGCCTCCCAGGACCAGGCCGTGATCACCCGGCACATCCAGGACCGCGTCCAGCGCATCCTCCCCGACCCCGTCCCGGCCTCGACCGAGGACATCACCTCCACCTTCCCGGCCATCACCGACGCCTGAGACGCGCTTACGGCATGATCCGCGCCCCCGAGGTCATAGCCTTGGGGGCATGACGGTCTTCGACGATCTGGTGGGCCAGGAGGAGGTCGTCGCGCAGCTCCGGACGGCGGTGGAGTCGGCCAGGTCGGGGGCGTCGGGGATGACCCACGCCTGGCTGTTCACCGGGCCGCCCGGCTCCGGCCGGGAGACCGCCGCGGCGGCGTTCGCGGCGGCCCTCCAGTGCCGGGAGAACCCCGCCGGGTGCGGGCACTGCGCCGACTGCCACCAGGTGCTCCAGGGCACCCACGCCGACCTCGAGGTGGTCCGGCCGCAGGGTCTGTCCTACGGGGTCAAGGCCACGCGCGAGCTGGTGCTGCGGGCGGCGTCCAGCCCGAGCGGCGGAAAGTTCCAGATCGTCCTCTTCGAGAACGCCGAGCGCTCCACCGAGGCCGCCGCGAACGCGCTGCTGAAGGCCATCGAGGAGCCTCCGCCGAGGACGATCTGGCTGCTCTGCGCGCCCACCCCCGACGACCTCGTCACCACGATCCGCTCCCGCTGCCGCCTGGTCACGCTGCGGGTGCCGCGGACGGAGGCCGTCGCCGGCGTCCTGCACCAGCGCGAGGGCGTCGACCCGGTCCTGGCCGGTCAGATCGCCCAGGCCGCCCAGGGCGACCTCGACCGGGCCCGGTTGCTCGCCCATGACCCCGAGGTCCGCAAGCGGCGCTCCCTCGTCCTGGACCTCCCGGCCCGCCTCACGACGGTCGGCGCCGCGGTGATGGCCGCCGAGACCGTCGTCAAGGCCGCCGAGGGGGACGCGCTGGCCGTCACGGAGGCCCTGAACGAGGCCGAGACCGGCAGCATGCGCAAGGCGCTGGGCGAGTCGGAGAAGGGCCGGATGCCGCGCGGCACCGCGGGTGCCATGAAGGAGCTGGAGGACCGGCAGAAGTCCCGGGCGACCCGGCTCAAGCGGGACTCCCTCGACCGGACCCTCCTCGATCTGGCCTCCTTCTACCGCGACGTCCTGACGCTCCAGCTCGGCTCCGGCGTCCATCTCGTCAACGCCGACCGCGACCCCGAACTCCGCACCTTCGCCACCCGGACCCGCCCCGAGTCGACCGTCCGCCGCCTGGACGCGATCATGGCCTGCCGCGAACGCCTGTCGGCCAACGTCAACCCGCTCCTGGCCGTGGAGTCCCTCATGCTCGCCCTGCGCGCTTAGATCGCGTCCCACCCGTGTCCGACCGGTGATCAACAGGGCGTCCGGCCTTGCTATCTTCGTCGGAAACGACGATGGGAGCCCCTCGGATGAAGCGCGTCCTGCTGTGGCTGGGCACCCTCCTCGGCCTGGTCTTCGGCGCCCTCCTGATCCTGGGCGCCGCCACCGACAACGGCGACCGCTCCCTGCCCTTCCGCCTGGCCGCCGCGGCCCTCGGCCTCTACCTCCTGTGGTCCATGGGCAGGGGCGTCCTCCGCCTCCTGCGCTCCTGACCCCGCGCTCCCGGCCTCTGGGCTCCCGACCTGCCGTGAGATGCTCGCCCGACCACGTCGCGGCGTCCCGGAGGTCCGCTTTGCCCCCCTACTCCCACCCGATCACCCCGCGATTCTTCGAGATCGACAGCCAGGGCGTCATGTTCAACATGTGGTACCTGGGCCACGTCGACGACGCCATCACCGGCTACTTCGACGCGATCGGCTTCCCCTACCCGGCCTGGGAGGAGACCGGCATCGACGTCCACGTGGTCCACACCGACCTCGACTGGACGTCCGCGATCCGCCTCCACGACACCCCGCACGTCCTCCTGGCCCCCTCCCACATCGGCCGCACCAGCTTCACCCTCGCCTTCGCCTTCGCCAAGGACGGCGCCCCCACCTGCACCGGCACCATCACCTACGTCACCGTCGCCCGCGACGGCACCGGCAAGGTCCCCCTCCCCGAGCGGCTCCTCAAGGCCCTCGGCCCCGCCGCCCCCACCCCCTTCGCCTGACCCCCGCATGCCGGTACCCCACGCCGAGCCGGCCGCCTTTCCGGTGGCCGGCTCTCCGGCGTCCGGGCCCGTCCGCTGACATATCGAGCCGTTGCATTTGTTCCGGCCCGGATTGTCGGTGATGCCCGCTAGGTTCTGATCACTGCCGGAGCGGGATGGTGGATTTCCCGGTCTCCTCCGGTTTCCAGAGCACCCTCGCGCCGCGATTCTCTGCGCGGGTCGATGACTACGGAGAGTGACTGTGACTCCAGGTGAGAGGCGGGTTCCGTGGGCTGGTTGAAGGCGGGCGACGGCCATGAGGTCGCCCTGGTGGACGGGCGGGTGGCCGTGCGGGCCACGTCGGGACGGGCGGCGGGGCGGCAGCTGAAGACGCTGCCGAAGGCCCTGCGGGAGCACCCCGAGGTGGATCGGCTGCGGCGGCTGAGCGAGTGGCTGGACCGGCACTCCGCGTCCTGCGTGGCGCAGGTCGACGCGTGGATGGTGTCGTCGCTGCCCGTTCCGACCGGGCTGCTGGGCCGGGTCTGGCCCGACGAGGCCTGGCGGTCGGCGCTGCGCGACATCGCCGTGGTCGGCGACGACCCCGACGAGGTGGGCTTCCTGCGGGACGCGACCGAGTCCGGCGAACTGCGCGTGGTGAACCTGGACGGCGAGACCGTCCGGCTCTCCCCGAGCACGGTGCGGCTGCCGCATCCGGTGCTGCTCCCCGACCTGGAGGACCTGCGGGAGTTCGCCGCCGAGCTGGGGCTGACCCAGCGGGTCGAGCAGATCTACCGGGCCACCTGGCGCAAGCCGGACGTCGAGGAGCTCGCCCAGGCGGCCACCTCCGTGCGGGATTTCAGCGGCGGCAGGTTCTCCTCGCGGTTCGGGCTGGCGGCACGGGCGAGCTCCCTCGGCTACCGGGTCTCCGGCGGTTACGCCACCAGCCAGATCCGGGACGGCGGGCGCTCCACCGAGGCGGCCGTCTGGATCGGCGAGCCGTACTGGGACGGAGAGACCGAGACCGGCGCCCTGACCTGGCACGACCAGGACGGGCGGGCGCTGGCGCTGCGGGAGGTCGGGCCGGTGGCCTGGTCGGAGGGAATGCGGATGGCCGCTGCGCTGCACGCGGGCCGTGTGATGGAGGAGGACAAGACCTCATGAGCGAGCCGATCGTGAACACCGAGGCCGCGGACCTGCTGGCCGCGGGCGCCGTGCTGCTCCCCGGCACCGAGGGAGCGGGGGAGCGGGCCGTGCCCCTGACGGCCCGCGCCTACCGGCACCCCGGCCTCGACGACCGGACGGTCGTCCGGCTGGTGGCCGCCGAGCTGGGCGCCGCCGAGGATCTGGCCGCCGGCTTCCTCGGGCTGGAGCTCGCCGGGGACCCCGAAGTGGTCGGGCTCGGGCTGCGGGCCTCGCTCGGCTTCCCCGAATGGGTGCTCGTGCACCACCCGGAGGACGGCCACCACGCGCTGGCCGTCGTCCCGGAGCTGGAGCGCACGGCGAAGCGGACCGAGTCCAAGCCGAAGGCCGCCCTGGACGCCTACCTGGAGCTGGCCGCACAGCTCGCCGCCGCGGTCCCGCACTTCCTCCCGACGTTCTTCGAGCAGGCGGGCCGCGATTTCCTGGCGGCCGACAACACCACCTACGCGGCGCAGATGTTCACCCGTGCCCGCAACGCCGAGGCGGAGCACGGCCTGGCCATCGACGAGATGCGCCTCGACGCCGTGTTCCTGGAGTTCGCGCTGGCCGGCGCCCTTCCGGTGAAGGTCCTGTCCGGCTACGCCAGGGAGCTCGCCGCCCGGGTGCCCGCCGGCGAGGCCCTGCGCCGCTTCACCCGGCTCTGCGTCCGCCGCACCTCGGGCGGCCTGCCGCCGTCGGCCCAGATGACCAACGATCTGCGACGCCTGGCGCGCGGAGCCGGTCAGGACGCCGCGGCGGTCGAGCTCGACTACATCGCCGAGGTGCTCTCGCTTCCGGCGACCCCGCGCGCGGCCATGGGCTGGTGGAAGGCCCACCAGGGCGCCATCATGACCCTGGCCCGGCAGCGCCCGGAGACGCGCGGAACCCTGCTGAACCTGACGCCCGCCGCCGACGACGGCGAGCTTCCGAGCCTCTGGCTGGGGATCCTGGAGGAGTCCGGAGCCACCGTCGCGCTCTGTGACCCTTCGGCCGTCCCGGAGGAGAGCAGGCCGCAGGACGGCACCGTCGGCTGGTTCGAGCGCTTCACGGCCTTCTGGTGCTCGGGATGGCGGCGGCGCGAGCGTCCGCCCGGCCTGAACGCGCTGGTCGAGCGGATGGCGGACCGGCTGCGGGCCGAGATCGCCGACCGTGGGACGCCGCTGGCGGTTCCGGAGGACGTCGACCTCCTCGATCTGCTGCTGGCGCTGGGCGTCCCGGTGACCGAACCGGGCAGGCACGACGCGCTGGCGCTGGCGCGGTGGGCCGAAGGCGAGAACCGCCGGGACCTGACGGCGATCGAGGCCGACCCCCGGTTCCGCCCCGCCTTCCTGCGAGGGATCGGCCAGTTCTCCAACGGCAGGGACGGTCTCGCCGGGCTCCGGCTGCTGGCCGCCTCGACCGGCGGATGTCCGATGCTCGCCGAGTGGATGCGCGAGGTCGCCCGCCGGTCGACCGCCGTGGGCCTGCCGGACCTGCCCGAGGCCCTGGAGCGGCTCGGCTGGCTGCCCGGCGAGGTCCTGGCCCTGGCGGAGGACGCCGTCCGTGAGGCCGCCACCTCCGATCTCGCCGGAATCCTCGCCCGGACGCTCCAGGCGGGAATCTTCGACGAGCTGGCCTGGCCGGCCTGGGAGGAGGCCGCGGCCGGGCTCGTCGGCGCCGCCGACGTCGACGACCTGCTCATCGCCGACGCCTGGCCGCATCTGATCGTCGCCGGGGCGGGCCAGGCCCGGGTCATCGGCGCCGAGGGCACCGTGCTCACCCACGACCTGCGCATCCCCGCCGCCGACGACTCGGGGTCCCGCGGCTTCCACTACGTGGACGGCTCGCTGCTCGTCTACTGGGGATCCCGGCAGTCCGGCGGGCTCCGCGGCTACTGGCACACCTCCGCCGACCGGCAGGAGACCATGGACGCGCCCGGGTCCAGGACCGGCCGCATGTACTGGTACCAGGGACATGACCAGGCCACCCTGCCCGTCCCCGGAGGGGGCCGCACCACCGGAGCCGGAGTGCTGCACCGCGGCGACACCGTCGTTCCGGGGGAGCGGGCGGTCGTCACCGACGGAACGTCGTACTGGGTCTGGGCCCAGGACGAGACGGATCCGAACACCGTCGGATGGCACGAGCACGACCCGGTGAGCGGGCGGCAGGGCCGCAGGGGAATGCCCGCCTTCTTCGCCGACGCCACCCGCGACGCCCCCGAGGGGAGCACCTTCCTCAGCGGGCGGCTGCTGCCCGCCTCCGGCGCGGAGGCGACCCCGGCGGGCACCCCGGTGAACGGGCTGCTCGGCTGGCGGCTCGTCCAGCTTCCCGACGGTTCCGTGCGCGGCGAGGACCTGGCCGGTCACACCGTCACCCTGCGGGAGCTCCAGCCGTCCAGCCTGCTGTTCGTGCCCGGCGACGACCGGCCGCGGTCCGTCGTCCACGGCGGCTACCGGGTCCGGCTGGTCGACCCCGACGGTGTCGTCACCTCCGTGGTGAAGAGCGACATGGCGCCGGGCCGCTTCGCCGCGGGCACGCCGATCCTGCCGCCGGTGTCCTTCTGGCACTGCCTGCGCCCGCGCGATCCGCAGGGTTCCGCCGCCCTGCGAAGGATCGACCCGGCCACGGCGGAGGCGCTGCTCAAGGCCGCCGCCCACCCGGACGACGACCTGCCCGCCACCGTGGGCACCCTGCTGCCGGAGGTCGGGCACCAGGCCCTGCTGGCCGGGATCGCCGAGATCGTCCGGTATGCCGCGGAGCAGCAGAAGCTGCTGGACTCGGTGGCCGAGCGGCTGGAGCGGGAACTCGCGGGAGGCGTGCCGCAGAGCAAGCCCGCGGGCCCCTCGGACGACCTGCTCCAGAAGGCGCTCAACGGGCTGGGCATCACGGGCTCCTGGTACGGAAACGACGACGGGACCTCCGTCTTCGAGGGGCTGCGGGCCCTCGACCAGGCGGTCGCCGCCGGTCCCCGGGCCGAGGAGGGCGGGCCGGGCGTTCATCTGGACGGTCTCCCGTTCCCCGCGGTCCGGCTGGACCTGGTCGCCATGCTCGACGGCTGCGCGGCGGTGTCCGTCCGGGCGGCGTCCCCCTTCACCGGCCCCGAGCAGCGGGCGGCGCTCGGCGAGCTGCTGCGCTCCTTCGACGCCCTGGGCCCGGTCACCGCCGAGGACCGGCCGTCCCGCTGGCGCCGGGTCGGGCTCCACCTCGACGAGACGGTGCTCACCGACGCCGCAGGGAAGCGGCGCGACGGCCACTGGCACGGGCTCCTCCCCCTGGACGGCGGCGCCTTCCTGGCCGTACTGGACGTCAGGGGCTCGAGTCCCGGCTTCGAGTTCACCGCGCTGCACCACGACCCTGAGGGCCGGTTCGAGGTGCCCGCCCCCTACACCGAGCGCTCCTCGAGGCCGGTCGGCGAACGGCGGAACACCGGCTGGCTGGCCGCGTTCCTGGCCGGATGGGAGGCGTCCGGTCCCGTGTCGTGGCGTCCCGAGGCCGCGGAGGAGTTCGCCCGGCTCACCGGGGTGACCGAGACCATGGCCAAGCTGATCGTCGCCGGTCTGCCGTGCGTCGACAGCGGCGAGCGGAACTTCCTGACGCCCGAGATCCGGGCCGTCCTCGGGATCAAGGCGGCCGACGCTGCCGTCGCCAGGGACGAGCTCCGCCGGGTCGACGGCAGGGTGCGGCGGTCCGTGGTCGGGGCGCTGCTGCCCGCCGACCCGGCCCGCTGGTGGACCGAAGGGCCCGATGTCGCCGCCGCGGCCGAGGCGTGGAACCGCGAGGTCGGCCGGCGGACCGCGGTGCCCGAGGCGCTGCTGGCGGAGACGGTCCGGGCGGTGCGGACCGACGGGGACGCGGCCACCTCGCTGCGCGCCCTGCTCGACCCGGCCGGGGAGCCGGGGCTGAGCCGCGACCTGGTGTGGGTGGTGCGCGGCGACCGGGTGGTCCCCGAGGACCAGAACGCCGTCGGCTTCACCGCGGGGACGCTCATCGGCACCGTCGCGCTGACGGCCTGGCTCGCCCACCGGCTCCCGGCCGGCGACCCGATCAGGGCCGCGCTGCCCGCCGCCCTGGCCGCCGTCCGCGAGCGGCTGGCCGCTCCCGGGCTGGTGCTGGACCTCGACAGGTTCGTCGGCCTGACGGCCTTCCGCAAGGTGGCCGGAGCGCCCACCGAGATCGGCGAGGGCTTCGAACGCTACGGCGCGGTCATCATGGCCACCGCCGACGACCAGCCCTCGCCGGGGATCCGCACGGCGCTGCTGGACGCCGCCGGGGCCGATCCCTACCTGCCCGCGCTGCGCGGCGACTCCGCCCAGCCGTTCCCGGCGGAGATGGCCCTGCGCATCGCCCTGGACCAGAGGTTCGCCGCGCTGCTCGCCGACCCGGGCGACCCGGTCGCGGGAGACCGGGCCGCCGACGGCACCTGGTGGCCGCAGGACCCCTCCCGGTCGGTTCCCGAGCTGGTCGCCGAGACGGCGGCCCGGTACGGGATCGGCGCGGACGCCGCCACCGTCTACCTGATCCTGCTCGCCATGCCCGACCCCACCGATCGCACCACCTCCCGGTGGACCGGCTGGAAGCCGGCCAGGCTCAAGGCGGCCAGGACCGAGCTGGCGGCCACGGACCTCGTGGTCGAGGCCAAGCGCAGCCGCGCCGGGCGGACGCTGTTCCTGCCCTGCGGCTGGACCGACTCCCGGTCGCCGCGGCTGCCGATGGAGGCCTGGAAGCTCCCGATGTACGACCTGCTCGTCGGGGAGGGCACCGGAGCACCGCTGAGCGTGGCGGTGCCGGCTGAACCCGTCGCGGACCTGTACCGCAGGGCCTGCCTGCGGATCGCCGACGGCGATGTGCCGCGCTTCGCCGAGCTCAAGGTCCGCCGCGGCCGCCGCCGCTGACCCCCGTCCGAGAAACCCAGAGAGAGGAAGACCCGATGACCTCCATCGCTGAGGCCCCGGCCCGGCAGGTGCTGCCGGCCGAGGACCGCTACGCCGCCGAACTCGCCTTCCTGGCCGCCTACGACGACGGCCCCAGGCCGCCGGGCTGGAAGCTGACCCCGCGCGCCGTCACCACGTTCATCTGCGGAGCCGCCGAGCCGCTGCGGCTGGCCCGGAGCCATGAGTCGCTGCCCGACCGGATGGAGGTGGCGCCCAAGTTCGTCGGGGAACGCGCCCTCGTCGAGAGATGCGTCGTCACCCTGGCGGGCCAGCGCGGGCTGCTGCTGGTCGGCGAGCCCGGCACGGCCAAGTCGCTGCTCTCGGAACTGCTGTCCACGGCCGTCTGCGGGACCAGCGAACTGACCGTGCAGGGCACCGCGGGCACCACCGAGGACGCCTTCCGCTACGGCTGGAACTACGCGCTGCTGCTCGCCCAGGGCCCCACCCCGCAGGCGCTGGTCGCCTCCCCGGTGCTCACCGCGATGCGCGCCGGGCGGGTGGCCAGGGTCGAGGAGATCACCCGCTGCCTGCCCGAGGTCCAGGACTCGCTGGTCTCGATCCTGTCCGACCGGCGGATCAGCGTGCCCGAACTCGCCGGAACCCCGGACGCCACGATCCCCGCCAGGCCCGGATTCACGGTGATCGCCACAGCCAACCTGCGGGACCGGGGCGTCTCGGAGATGTCGGCGGCGCTCAAGCGGCGGTTCAACTTCGAGACGGTGGAGCCCATCTCCGACGCCGACGCCGAGACGGCCCTGGTCCGCAGCCAGGCCACGGCCGCAGTCCACGACGCCGGAGCGTCCTTCGGCGTGGACGACGCGGTGCTGGAGGCACTGGTCACGGTCTTCCGTGATCTGCGTTCCGGGCGGTCCGCCGAGGGCTGGGACGTGGAGCGTCCGGGAACGGTGATGTCCACGGCGGAGGCCGTCCAGGTCGCCGCCTCGCTCGGGGTGGCCAAGGCCTACCTGAGCGACGGCGACGCCCTCGACCTCGTGCCCGGGCATCTGCTGGGCGTCGTGCGCAAGGACGACCCGTCCGACCACGCCCGGCTGCTCGGCTACTGGGACGGGCCGGTGCGCAGGCGGGCGGAGGACGGCTCGGCGATGTGGCGGCGGCTCTGGGATCTCCGGGAGGACCTGCGTTGACCGTCACCGCTGACTCGCGCGCCCTCGACCCGCGCACCGCCGTCGACGGCCTCGCCGAGGGCGTGCAGCCGTTCCTGGTCGGTGTCCGGCACCACAGCCCCGCCCTGGCCGTCGTCGTTCCCGCGCTGCTGGACGCCGCCCGCGCCGAGGTGGTGTGCGTCGAGCTTCCCGTGGACTTCCAGCGGTGGCTGCCCCACCTCGCGGACGAGGGCACCGTCGCACCGGTCGCGCTGGCCGGGGTGGGAGCCGACGAGCGGCTCGGGTTCTATCCGTTCGCCGACTTCTCGCCGGAGCTGGCCGCGGTCCGCTGGGCCCGCGAGCGCGGCGTCCAGGTGCTCTGCTGCGATCTTCCGCTGGGCGATCCCGGCTGGTCGGCGGGGTCGGCTCCGGCCGTCGACGGGGGAGTGGACTCGGTCGCCTTCGCCGAGGCGCTCGCCGCGTCCGGCACCGGGCGCGACGGTGACGACCTGTGGGACAGGGCCGTCGAGGTGCTGGCTCCTGGCTGCGCGCCCGAGGCCGTCCGCAGGGCCGCCCTCGGCGTCGGCTGGGCGCTGAGACAGGACGCCGAGGCCGGGACCGGGGTCGCGCCCGTGGATCTGGCCCGCGAGGCGTACATGCGCCGGGTCATCGGACGGGCCGCGTCCGGGGGGCGGCGCGTGGCGGCCGTCATCGGGGCGTTCCATGCCCCGGCCCTGGCGGCGACGCCGAGCACGTCAGGAGAGGGCGAGGAGGGCGGGGAACGGACCACCTCGCTGGTTCCGTACACGTTCGACCTGCTGGACTCGCGGTCGGGCTATCCGGCGGGGATCCGTGATCCGCGCTGGCAGCAGGCCGTCCTGGAGTCCGGCGGGGACCCCGGCCGGGTCGAAGAGGCGGCGGCACGGGCGATCACCGGCGTCTGCCGGGCGCTGCGGGCCGCCGGGCACACCGCGGGGACCGGCGAGGCGAGCGAGGCCCTCCGGCTCGCCGGTGACCTGGCCCGGCTCCGCGGCCTGCCCGCGCCGGGCCGGGGCGAGCTGGTCGAGGCGGTGACGACGGTCCTCGGGCAGGGCGAGCCCCTGGGCCGCGGACGGGCGCTGGCCAGGGCGCTGGAGACCGTGCTGGTCGGCACCGAGCGCGGCCGGGTGGCCCCCGGCACCCCCCGTTCCGGGCTGGGGCCGTCGGTGGAGGGGGAGCTCGCGGCCCTGCGCCTGCCCTGCCCCGACGCGCCCGAGCCCCGGGAGGTGCGGCTCGATCCGCTCAGGTCCGACCTGGACCGGCGCCGCGAGATCCTGCTGCGGCGGCTCGCGGTGTGCGGGGTCGGCTACGGCGAGACCGTGCAGGTCAGCGGGGTCGGCGACGGGTCCGCGCTCTCCACGAAGTGGCGCCTTGCCTGGACCCCCGCGGTGCCGGTGCGGCTCGACCTGGCCGGGGTGCGGGGCGTCACGGCGGCCCAGGCCGCGGCCGGAACGCTCGGTGAGACCTTCCGCAGGGAGGCCGCGGACGGCGGCTCCACCTGCGCGCAGATCCTGACCGGGCTCGGCGCCGCCGCCCACTGCGACCTGACCGCCCTGGTCGCGGACAGGCTCGCGGCCGCCGCCGACACCCTCCCCGCCACCGGAACCCTCCCCGAGCTGATCGAGGGGCTCGACCTGCTCGAAGCGCTGCTCAGGGGGCATCTGCCGGGCACGACCCCGGAGATCCTGCGGGACGCGTCCGGGCTGACGGAGACCCTGCTGGAGGCGGCCGTCAGGACGCTGCCCGGACTGGCCGGAAGCGACCGGCCCGAGGACGCCGTCGCGCTCGTCGACTTCGCCGCCCGGGCCGCCGAACACCATCTCGGCCTGCGGATGGGCGCGGAACTCGACAGCCTGGCGCGGGTCGGCTCCCCGATGGTGCAGGGCGTCGCGCTGGCCGTCCGGGTGCTGCTCGACCTGGACGACTCCCAGACGCTCGGCGTCCGCGTCGCGGCCTGGATCGACAACGCCACCGGACCCGACGGGCGCCGCCGCCTGTCCCGCCGGCTCGGCGGCCTGCTCGTCGCGGCGGGACCGCTGCTGCAGAGCGCTCCGGCCGCCCTCGACCCGATGATCGACCGCATCGACGGCCTGCCCGACCAGCAGTTCCTGGACCGCCTGCCCGCGTTGCGCGGAGGCTTCGACGCCCTCGCGCCCGCCGCCCGCGGCCGTCTGCTGGAGACGGTCACCGAACGCGTCGGCGACCGGATCGACCTGTCCCTCGACGCCCCCGCCGAGCTGCTCGCCCTGTGGGCCGCCGCCGACGCGGAGGCCCTTTCGGTGCTCGACACGCTCTGGCCGCAGGACGGAGCACAGGCCGGGGAGCCGGTCGCCGCCCCGGCCCGGAGCCGTGACACCGCGGGCGGCGCCGACCGGCGGCTCAGCACCACCGACCGGTGGCGGCTGCTGCTCGGCCGGGAGACCGACCGGGTCTCCGGCGGCGCCCGCCGCCACGCCCACGCCCTCGACGAGCTGTACGGCGCGGGAAAGGGCGAGGGCGCGGGCGACTTCGCCGCCGAGACGGGCGCGGGACAGGAGGCGTCCTTCCCCACCGCCCGCGAGTGGGCGGAAGAACTCGACGCCCTGTTCGGCGCGGAGGTCCGGGAGGAGGTCCTGGCCCAGGCCGTCGACGCCGGCCGCACGGACGTGCTCGCCGAGCTCGATCCCGGGTCCGTGCGCCCGTCGGTCGAGCTGCTGACGTCCGTGCTCTCCCTGGCGGGCGGCATGCCCGAGCAGCAGCTCGCCCGGCTGCGCCCGCTGGTGCGCCGGCTCGTGGACGAGCTCGCCAGGGAACTCGCCACGCGGATGCGTCCCGCGCTGACCGGCCTCGCGACGCCGCGCCCCACCCGGCGCCCCGGCGGACGGCTGGACCTGCCCCGGACGCTGCGCGCCAACCTCGCCCACACCCACCGGCTCGACGACGGCCGGACCGTCGTGCTGCCGGAACGCCCGGTGTTCAGCACGCGGTCGCGCCGGGAGGCCGACTGGCGGCTGATCCTCGTCGTGGACGTCTCCGGCTCGATGGAGGCGTCCGTCATCTGGTCGGCCCTCACGGCCGCCGTGCTGGGCGGGGTGCCCACCCTGTCCACCCACTTCCTCGCGTTCTCCACCCAGGTGATCGATCTGACCGACCGGGTGACGGATCCGCTGTCACTGCTGCTGGAGGTGCAGGTCGGCGGCGGTACCCACATCGCGGCCGGGCTCGCCCACGCGCGGTCGCTGATGACCGTCCCGAGCCGGACCCTGATCACGGTGGTCAGCGACTTCGAGGAGGGCTATCCGCTGGGCGGCCTGCTCGGCGAGGTCCGGGCGCTCGCCGCGTCGGGGGCCCACCTGATGGGCTGCGCGGCCCTGGACGACACCGGGAACCCGCGCTACTCCGAGCCCGTGGCCCGGCAGCTCGTCGCCGCCGGGATGCCGGTGGCGGCCCTCAGCCCGCTCGCGCTGGCCCGCTGGGTCGGCGACCGCCTCCGTGGGGAGACCCGATGACCTCTGACGCCCTGAGCCCGTTCCCGCCGGCCGTACCGGACGTGGTCGCCTCCGCCGTGGAGGGCCTCACCTCCCGGCTGCGCAAGAAGCTGGACGCGGCCGCCGAGCAGTACAGGACGGTTCCCGTCACCCGGCGGGAGGACGCGGTGGAGATCCTCTGCGGCGAGGACGCCACCGTGACCCTGGCCCCGGGACCGTCCGGCGCGATCACCGATCCCGGGCAGGCGACCTGCACCTGCCTGCTCGCGCCCCGCTGCCTGCACCGTGCGGCCGTCCTGGTGGCCTGCCCGGTCGCCGACGCCGTTCCCGAGGCGCAGGCCCCGGCGGAACCGCAGTCCTCCGCGGTGACGGTGCCCGGCGACACGGCCGAGGAGGAGCCGGTGGCCGTCACGGCCGCCCAGGTCGCGGCGGCGGCCGCACTGTGGACGGCCGCCGCTTCCGCGCTGGCCGCGGGAATCCCGGCGGCGGGCGCGGTCCCGCAGGCCGAACTGCTCCGCGCC
This sequence comes from Actinocorallia longicatena, assembly GCF_039534125.1. Taxonomy (NCBI): domain Bacteria; kingdom Bacillati; phylum Actinomycetota; class Actinomycetes; order Streptosporangiales; family Thermomonosporaceae; genus Actinocorallia; species Actinocorallia longicatena. The sequence continues at coordinate 157,147 of NZ_BAAAUV010000011.1, forward strand.
GCCCACACCGCCCGGCTGGCGGGCCTCTTCCGTGCGGAGGCGGCCGCCCTGCGCGTCGTCCGCGGCCTGCGCTCCGCCCGTTCCCGCAGCGACGGCCACCGTCTGGCCGACCTGACCGCCGACCTGCGCGAGCTCCTCCTGACCGCGGGCCTGCTGGCGGCGGCCCGTCCCGACCCGGCGCTGATCGGCACCGCCCGCCGCGCCTACGAGCCCGGGAGCGCCCTGCGCGTCCAGGGGATCTGCCGCGAGCCGGTGATCAGCGCGACGGGGTACGCGGGCGTGGTCACCCATCTCCTGGCCGAGGACGGCCGCTGGTTCACGATCGCCGACGTCAAGCCCGGCGGTCCCGCCCGGGCCCGGGGGGCGGCCGCCGCCCCGGTGACCATCGGTGGCGCCACCCTGGACCACGCAGGCCTGTCCCGCGGCGGCCTGATGATCGCCGGAGCGACGATCTCCCCCGACGGCCGCCTGGGCTCGGGCAAGGGCGTCCGGGCGACCCCGATCCCCGGCACGAACTGGCCCTCGGCCCTCTTCGCCCGCCCCCTGTCCGCAACCGTGACCGCCCGCCTCTCCACCGCCCCCGGCGCCGACCCCGACACCGCCACCGCCCGATCCCGCGACCTGATCGCCTGCGACCTGACGGTCATCGGCCCCTCCGGCGACCAGATCCTGACCCTGGCGGACCCCCCGGCCTCGGAGACCTCCGACCCCCTCCTGGTCCGCCTGACCCCCGCCGACCGTCATCCCGACCTGGCCCACACGGCCAACCTCCGTCAACTGGCCTCCCGTCCGGGGCTCCGCATCCGCGTGATCGCCCGGCTGGACCCCGACCGCGCCGCCACCCTGATCCCCCTGGCGGTGGCACCCGTCCCGGACGCCGAGGCCACCCTCCGCCTTCCCCCGGAATGGCGGAACCGCGCCGACCTCGGCTACGACCGCCTCCAGGGCACCCACTTCCCGCCCGTGGCCGAACTCCCCCCGCCCCCCGGAATGCCGCCCGCCCAGGACCCCCTCTCCACCTCACCCCTCTGGCGCGCCCGCCGCCTGATCGAACTGGCGGTCGCCGGCGGCCGCCGCGCGGTGGCCGAACCCGCCCGAGCCGCCGACCCCCACACCACCGCCCACCTCCTCCACCGGGCGGGTTTCCGCACCGCCGCCGCCCTCACCACCACCCTCACCACCGAGGCGAACCGCCGCACCCGGGACCCCTTCGGCCGCCTCAACGACCCCGATCCCACCCCCTTCGCCCGCGCCTGGCTGTCCGCGGCCCTCCACCTCGCCACGACCGAACAGTCCCTCATCCGCACCACCTGGGGCCCCTGCCCCGCAGGCCCCGTACGGGAACCGGCCCCGTAAACACGAGCAGGGTGCCAGAGGTTCGACCTCTGGCACCCTGCTCGGAAAGTGGTTCTAGTCGTCGACGACCGTCGAGCCGTTGACGCAGTGGCCCTGCTCGTGGGTGACGCCGAGGACGTTGTGGATGGCGGCGCCGACGCCCACGATGTCCAGGCCGCGGCAGGTCTGGCCACCGATGACCTGCACGGTCGTGGGGTCGTCGCCCGCCATGGCGGGGGCCGAGAAGGCCAGCGCGCCGGCGCCGGCGCCGGCGGCCAGAACCGTCATCGCGATCATACGCTTGATCATGGTGTCTCCATTTTGCTTCGGGTTGAAGGGCCGCCGATGCCCCATGCGCTGGTCCGGCGGCGGTTGTCGGCAATTGGATGACAGCGGAAGTGTGATGTCAACCATTCGTGATCAGCCTGCCCAAAGATGCAATTCTCTTGTGGGGCCGTTTACTCGTGGTCGATTACCTGGCCTCTGGCGGTTTTGGCCGAGTGGTATCGACCAAAAGGCAAAGATGGCGGAAGAAGTCTGTTTCGTCCGGGGCCGGGGTAAACGCGGGCCTAGAAAGTAAACGGCCAGCCAGTAATGGGCATCCATTTCCATTCTCCCTCCCGGGGGCCGAATCACACTTATGAACTGTGCTAGCTTCCGTTGGACGATCAGGGGCGACGCCCTGCAAGCGGCGGCCGGGACACCAGGCCGACACGTCAATCCCTGAGGTGAGAGATCCGAAATCGTCCTGAGTTCAGCTTTCCGGGAGGCGCGCTTTAAGAACGGGCACGATGAGTCGAGTTTTCATCAAGCCTGCTCTGATGAGCAGCATGGAGGCACCCGGAAGTGGCATAACTGTTGGTCTCACTCGCGGCCTGTCTGCGTCGGGCGGCCGTGAGTCCTGAGAAGGCGAGACCCATCGAGACACCTCGATGAAGGTGACGCCACAGTACGAATACTTAAGACTTTCGATCGGCCAAGATCCATCGGCTGTGCGCTGGCATCTTGGCCGCTCGACAACATCAAGGAGAAACCATGCAGAGCTGGATCAAGTTCGCAAGCCGCGCCGCCCTCGTGGCCGCTGGATTTGCCATCATGGGAGCCGGGGCGGCGAACGCCGACACGACGTCCAACGGCGCCGGCAGCATCCTGGGTGGCAATCAGCTCACGGCGCCCGTGGCCGCTCCCCTCAACGTCAGCGGCAACGCCGTTTCGGCGCTCGGCAAGTCGTCCGCCTTCTCCGTCCACGGTTCCTCGGTGAACAACTCCCGCCAGGCCTCCGACGGCGATGACATGACGACCTCCGGCAAGGGCTCGATCCTGGGTGGCAACCAGCTCTACGCCCCCATCAACATCCCGATCAACCTGTGCGGCAACGCGCTGGCGATCCTCGGCACCGCCAAGGCCGGCTGCGTCGGCGGAGCCCACGTCGTCAACGAGCGCAAGGCCAGCTGGGGCGACGACGACCACGGCATGACGACCTCCGGCAAGGGCTCGATCCTGGGCGGCAACCAGCTCAACGTGCCGGTCAACGTGCCGATCAACGTCTGCGGCAACTCCGCCGCGCTCCTCGGCACCGCCAAGGCCGGCTGCATCGGCGGAGCCCACGTCGTCAACGAGCGCAGCGACGACAAGATGAAGAGCTCCGGCAAGGGCTCGATCCTGGGCGGCAACCAGGCGAAGCTGCCGATCAACGTGCCGGTCAACCTGTGCGGCAACGCCGCCGCGGTCCTGGGCACCTCCAAGGCCGGCTGCGTCGGCAGCGCCAGCGTCACCAACGGCACCAAGCACTGGTCGCTGCCCTCGACCCAGCGTCAGGCCGTCGCGAAGAAGGCCGACCACAACCCGCTCGAGGCGGTCTCCAAGATCCTGCCCGTGCCGACCGACACCGAGGTCAACGGCGGCCAGTCCGAGTCCGACGAGGCCAACCCGATCCACAAGCTCGTCCAGGGCCTGCCGCTCATGGTCGGTGGCGGGCGCTTCCTCGGCTAGAACCACCCGGCGTTCAGCCGGTCGAAGCGGATGAGAAACACCGAGGCCTCTGCAGGAGCGGCGACGCCGTCCCCGCAGAGGCCTCAATGATCGTCGAATCCCGGGTCCTCGCCGCCTTCCCTGACGGCGGGGACCTGGGGATCGGTTGAAGGGGACGCCACGGGGGCGCCCCCTTTCTTGTTCTTCAATGATGGAGGCGGCATGAAGAAATCGATCTTTCTCCTGATGAGCGCCACGGTGGTCTCGGCATCCCTCTTCGGATCCTCGTGCTCGCGGGCGGCGGCGTCGGATCCCGGGCGGGCGGTTCCCGGCCGACCCGCGATGGTGAGCGCGCCGGTCATGATGGCGATGCTGCACATCCCCGCGCTGGGAGCGAAGAGCGAGATCGCCGTCTACGAGGGCCGGACCGAGGAGTCCCTCGATCTGGGGTCCTGGCACTACCCCGGAACCGCTTCCGCCGGGGAGCCGGGCAACTTCGTCGCCCTCGGCCACCGAACCACCCGCCCGGCGCCGTTCCACGACCTGCACCTCCTGAAGCGAGGGGACAGGATCGAGGCGGCGGATTCCGCGGGCACCTACACCTACAAGGTGGTCGAGATCCGGGTCACCTCCTCCAGCGACCGGAGGATCGTCGACCCGGGGTCCTTCGGCACGCTCCGAGGCTCTAGCGGCCGTTATCTGACGCTGGTCACCTGTCATCCGCTCGGTTCCAGCGCGAAGAGACTGGTCGTCGTCGCCGAACAGGCCGTCCCGGTTTCCGGGAAGCGATGACGCCGTCGTCTCTGGACCCTGATCTCCGCTGGGTCCGCTTACCGGAGCGAAGGCCGTCCGGAGGCGTGCCGATGGGGTGTCCGCGTTCCCGGAGGCGGGCGCCCACGTCGCCCACGAGCGACGGCGTTTCCGTGAGCCCCTTCGCCCGATGACCGGGAGATGCGGCGGAAACGGAAGGGCGAGGAGGCACGGCGGCCGGGATGGGGAGACCCGCCGCGGTTTCGAGAGGGGCGCTTCATCGGCACGACGCGCAGAAGGGCATCGGCGGCCATGGGGGAGAGCGCCGGGAAATGAAGCTGACTGTCACGGATGACATGGGCGGCCGGGCGGCGCAGCCGGACGTCCAGAGGACGACGCGACGGCGGAAATGAAAATACGGCCGCGCCGACCGAGGAGAACGGTCAGTCAGCGCAGCCGTTGATCAGCCGGGGAGGATGAGCGCGGTGCCATCCTCCCCTCGCGCGGCTGAGGTTAGTCGCGGTCGACGACCGTGGAGCCGTTGACGCAGTCGCCGCTCTCGTCGGTCACGCCGAGGATGTTGTGGATGGCAGCACCGATGCCGGCGACGTCGATGCCACGGCAGGTCTGAACGCCGATGATCTGCACGGTGCTCGGGTCGTCGTCGCCCGCCATCGCCGGGGCAGCGGCGCCGAACAGGACGCCACCGATCGCACCAGTCAGGATGCCGGTAGCAGCAAGCCGCTTCATCATTCTGAGCCTCCAGCTCACTTGGGATCGATTCAGCTCGTTCTCCGGGAGGAGATGCGAACTGCGTCAATTGATAACACGATCTGCGGAGCGCCGTCGGGGAAAGAGTCAGGATTGGCGTTCCTTGGTCAATTCATTGCTGTCGCGCTTATCCGTAGGAGTCGCAGGGCGTCCTTTCGAGCGGATGAACGGTACGCATCGCCCGAAGCGAACAAAGCCCCGGAAGACGCCCCGTGATTCACGATTACGGGCCGGCTGCGAGCAAGCTCAAGTTTGAGTTCTCACTAGATAAAGCTTCCAGCCGATCCCGGCCCCCGGTCCTCCCGTAGTGGAATGCTCGCCTCTAATCGAGAATCGGGATCGTGTGAGGGATTGAAATGGAAGCGCGGAATGAATCTTCTATGGCGCTCCGCCGGGACCGAACTCGTCGCTGATCATGGCTGGGCATGTGAGAGGACGACCAGATGGTGGCGCACGGAACGTCTGCTGGTGTGATCGTGAAGGAGGGCGCCGACTCCGCGGCTGCCGCGCCCGGCCTCGTACCTTCTCCACGCAGCGCAGTCCCGGCACCCGCTTCATCGCGAAAGCGCCGATCGGCACGCCTGGCGCGAGGCCTGTGGTCGGCCGCGGTCGATCTCACGGCCGCATCGGTTGCGGTTTGGTTCGGCACGGGAAGTCTGGAATGGGCCGCAATGGCGGCGATTCTGCTTTGTGTCGTAAATTTCGAAGCCCAATTGTACGGACGGCGAAATTATCTGACCGTGCGCAACACGGTCACGCTTTTGAGCAGGGCGGCACTCCTGGCCGCCGCATCACTGGTGATCGCGCACGAAGCGAAGACCGGCCTGCTCTCCCCGCCGGCGGGTCCGCAGATCATCGGCATGCTCACCCTGTTCGCGACGGCATCGGTGGCGGGCCGGGTGATTCTGGATCAGCATCGTTCGAGGATCACCAGCGGGACGCCCGTGGTGATCGTCGGAGCGGGACCCGTCGCGGACGCCGTCGCCTCGGCGCTGGACGCCCGTCCCGAACACGGCCTGGCTCCGATCGGCCGGCTGCGCAATCTCGACCCCACCCAGCCGGGCGTCGACGGACTTCTCGGCCGGACGGCCCGCGGCTCGGCGACGCCCTCCCCGATCCTCGACGTCGAGTCGGCCATCATCGTGCTGGAGGAGGTGACCGACGCCGAGGCCGCCGAGGCGGTCCGGGTGGCGAGAGCCCTCGGCATCGACGTGCGCGTCATCCCCTCACCGCTGGCCATGAGCGCGATCTCCCGTTCGCGGGTGCAGCACATCGGCGGCTTCGCCTGCGTCACCTTGAGCCCACCGGCCTCGCGCGGGCTCTCCCGCGCGGCGAAGCGGGCCTTCGACGTGCTGGCGGCCTCGGCCTCGATGGCCGCGGTATGGCCGCTTCTGCTCGCCTGCGCCGTGGCGGTGCGGTGGGAGGGAGGCGCGGGCGTGCTCTTCCGTCAGACGCGGGTGGGGCAGCACGGCCGGCCCTTCGTGGTGCTGAAGTTCCGCACCATGCAGCCCGCCGACGACCACGAGGCGGAGACCCGCTGGTCGATCTCGGGCGACGGCAGGATCGGCCCGGTCGGACGTTTCCTGCGCCGGACGAGCCTCGATGAGCTGCCCCAGCTGTGGAACGTGATCCGAGGCGACATGAGCCTCGTCGGCCCCCGGCCCGAACGACCGCACTTCGTGGCGCACTTCAGCGAGATCATTCCGGGCTACGACGCACGCCATCGCGTGCCGGTGGGGATCACCGGCTGGGCTCAGGTGAACGGGATGCGAGGGAACACCTCGATCGCGTTGCGCGCACGCTTCGACAACCAGTACATCGACACCTGGTCCTTCTGGTCCGACATCAAGATCATCCTTATGACGGTCAAAGAGGTCTTCTGCAGGGCGGAGAAGTGACGGACCCGCGACCGCGGCCCGCGCAGGAGGCCCGATGAATCCCGCACTCCCTTCCTCCCGATGGCGGAACCACTCCTCCGACCTGCTCGTGGTGTCCCTGTGGCGGGCCGCGCGCGAGTGCGGCCGGGCGGTCCTGCGAAGACCGATCTGGGCGATCGCCGCGGTCGTGCTCAGCGCCTGCGTCCCGGCCGGCCGGGAGAACCTGGAGGCCTCCTTCCACGTCTCCCCGGCGGATGTCTCCTCGGTGGCCGCCGTGGTCGTGGTGGGCTGGGCCGGCGTTCGGCACGGGCGGAGAATGCGCCCCGGCCCGGCCGTCTTCCTGTCCCTTCTCGTCGCCTGGGCCGGATGCGTCACGCTGGCCTCGGAGGACATCGCCACCAGCCTGCCCGGCTACATCCGGTTCGTGCAGATCTTCATCGCGATCCCCGCCGCCGTGATCGTGGCGATCGAGGATCGCCGTGATGTCGCCATCCTGTGCGGAGCGCTGGGCCTGGCGAGCTTCCTGGAAGCGGCACTGGGCATCTGGCAGACGCTGAGCCGCAACGGGGCCAGTTACGCCGGAGAGCCGGTCAGGGCGGTCGGCACCTTCGGCGCCCTCGACGTCATGGGCATGGCGACCGTCGTCGGCATCGGCTTCATCGTCACCCTCTGCTCCTTCTTCTCCGCGCGGGGAAGACGGAGAGCCGCGCTCCTCGCCGTCATCGTCGTCCAGATCGGCGCCCTGGTGTGCTCGCTGAGCCGCGGCAGCTGGATCTCCGTGGCGGCCGCGACCGTCCTGGTCTGCCTGGTCTGCTTCGGCTATCGGGCCCTGCGCATCATGATCGTCGGTGGTGCGCTGCTCGTCGTGTGCGCCTTGCCCGCCGCTGACGGAACCGGCCTGATCGCGACGCGGCTCCAGTCCATCACCGACCTCACCAGCAGCCCGGATCAGTCGGTCAGCGACCGCTACAACCTGTGGTCCACCGCCTACCGCATCTGGGTCGACCACCCGATCACGGGCACGGGGCCGAAGCAGTTCGCCGCCTTCCGGGACGCCTACGCGCCCCTGGACCTGTCGGCCGCGAGCGACACCGAAGACGCGGTCAACGGGTTCGTGCGCGAGCCTCTGCTCTCACCCCACAACCAGTACCTCCTCATCCTGTGCGAGCAGGGCATCGTCGGGGCCTCGATCTTCGCCGCCCTGATCGTGACGCTCCTGGCCCGGCTGCGGCGCCGCCTCGGCTCCGCCGGCAAGATGCCCGGCGTGATCGCGGCGGGCCTGCTCACCTGGCTGCTGGTCAACTTCGTCTACTCCGACCTCGGCGGGCCAACCTCGGTCCTGCTGGCCACCGTGCTCGGCCTCAGCGCGGCCATCGCCTCACGAGCCGACGAACGCCGGACGCCCGAGCACGATGCGGCACCTCCCGCAGGTCCCCGGCCCACGCCCTCCCTTCCCGCCTCCCCATGTCACGGAGCGACCCGATGAACGCCACCCTCCAGCGGTTCCGCCGCGACGCGATTCTGCGAGCGACGCTGCTGTCCGGCAGCTTCATCGCCGCGGGAACGGCGCTCGGGTTCCTCCGGGACCTGACGATGGCGCATCTGTTCGGGGCCAGCGGCGACACGGACGCCTTCCTGGTCGCCTGGACCATCCCCGAAACGGTCTCGCCCTTGTTGATCGAGGACGCCATGGCCCTTCTCATGGTGCCGGCCGTCACGCGAGCGGTGGCGGAGCACGGAAGCGTCCGGCCGTTGATCAGGGCCACGCTCCCGCGGCTGAGCGCGTCGCTGGTCGCGGTGATGCTGGCGACGGCGTGGCTGGCCCCCCAGATCGCCGAACTGCTGGCGCCGGGTCTTCCGCAGCACGACCTCGCGACGACCTGCATGCGTTACACCTCCGCGGCGGTCGCCTGCTTCGGCCTGGCGGGATACATGAGCGCCACGCTCCGGGCCCATGAGGACTACGGCCCTCCGTCGAGGATCTACCTCGCCTACAACATCGGCATCCTGGCGGCGATCGCCACCCTGCACTCCACGCTCGGCGTCGTGGCGGCCGCCCTGGGAGTGGCGATCGGGGGCCTCCTCATGGTCGGCGTCCAGCTGCCGAGCTTCCTCCGGCGCGTACGCGTGCCGGCCGTCACGCGGGGCGCGGTCACCTCGCTGACCCTGCTGTCGGTGGTTCCGATCGTGGCCTACACCCTGAGCCGTCAGGCCCAGGTCTTCGTCGAGCGGTTCTTCGGCTCATCACTGGCGGCGGGGTCGCTGTCCCACCTGAACTACGCCCAGAAGATCGCCCAGGTGCCGATGGTGGCCTCCCTGCTGATCGTCACCGTCACCTTCCCGAAACTGGCGCGTTCCTCGGTCGACGGCGACCACGACGGTGTGCGCCGCCGGGTGGAAGCCGACCTGCTCCTGGTGGGTGCGCTCGTGCTCAGCGCCATCGCCTTCCTGGTGGCCCTCGCGCCGACCGCGGTCGAGCTGCTGTTCGAGCACGGCAGGTTCAGCGGCCGGGACACCGCCGCCACGGCCCTGTGCCTGCGGGTCTATTCACTGGGACTGCTGGGACAGGCCATGATCGGCGTTCTGGCGCGGGCCTTCTTCGCTGATGGCGCTCGGCACTGGAAGCCCGCGGCCGGTACGGGCTGCGGGCTCATCGCCACCGCCGTCGTCGCCGCGCTGACCGTGGGTCCTTATGGCGCGATCGGCCTCGCTCTCGCCAACGCCGTGGGCATCAGCGTGGCGGCGGGACTGCTGTTCTGGTTCCTGCGGTCCTCCATCCGCGTGTCGGCGCAGCGCGTCCTGCCACGGCTGGCCGGCCTCATCCTGACCGCGGCCGGAGCGTCGGCGGCCGGTTACTTCGTCTCCCACCTGCTCCCCCCGTCGGCGCCCGCCCTGCTGGTGCTGGTCGTGGGAGCCGCGGCGGTCGCCGCCGTCTTCGGCAGCGTCACCACGATCGCCGGCCTGCACAAGACCGCCTTGGCCCGGGCCTGAACTCCGAGAAAGAGCACAATGAAGACAGCCAAGATGCCGCTGGTACTGATGTACCACTCGGTCGACGAGTACGAAGAGGACCCCTTTCAGGTCACGGTGACGCCGGGCCGATTCGGGCGGCAGCTCCGGTGGCTGAAGGCCCGGGGCCTGCGCGGGGTCAGCATGCGGGAGCTGCTGACGGCGAAGGAGTCGGGAAACGCCCGCGGGCTGGTCGGCCTGACCTTCGACGACGGGTTCGCCGACTTCAACGACCAGGTCATCGGCGCCCTCCACGAGCATGACTACACGGCGACGGTCTTCGTCGTCGCCCAGCGCATCGGGGGCCACAACACCTGGGACGGCGGAGAGCGCCCGCTGATGACCGAGAAGCAGATCCGCGAGGCGGCCGAAGCGGGAATGGAGGTCGCCTCCCACGGTCTCAACCATGTCGCGCTGACCGAGGCGCACGAGCACGAGGTGGAGGAGGAACTCGTGCGCAGCCGCGAGGTCCTCCAGGAGATCATCGGCGAGCCCGTGACGGGCTTCGCCTACCCCTACGGCCATGTCTCGGCCCGGGAGGCCGAGGCCGTCGAACGGGCCGGATACGACTACGCCTGCGCGATCTGGCCGTCGGAGGAGACGGGACGGTTCGCGCTGCCCCGCACCTACATCGGCGAGCGCGACACCACCTACCGGCTCCGGGCGAAGTTCCTGCGCCACGAATGCCGGTGGAGGACACGAGTATGAAGCGTGTCCTGCACATCATCACCGGCCTGGAGACCGGCGGCGCGGAGCATCAGCTCCTGCTGCTGGTGCGTCATCTGCCGGTCCACTGCGAGGTCGCGGTCCTGTGCGACGCCGGCTCGGTGGCCGAGGCCATCCGGGCCGAGGGCGTCCGGGTCCATCAGCTGGACATGCGGGGGAACCGCGATCTGACCGCGCTGCCGCGCCTGGTACGCCTCATCCGCAGGGGCCGCTACGACGTCGTCCACACCCATCTGTTCCGCGCCTGCGTCTTCGGGCGCCTGGCGGCGTGGCTGGCCCGCACCCCCCGCATCGTCGCCACGGAGCACTCGCTGGGCGACAACCTGCTGGAGGGCCGGAAGGCCGGCCTCGCCGTCCAGATGCTCTACCTGGCCTCGGAGCGGCTGGGCGCCATGACGATCGCGGTGTCACCGACCGTCTACCGGCGGCTGGCCGCCTGGCGGGTGAATCCCCGGCGCCTGGCGATGATCCCCAACGCGATCGACGAACAGCGCTTCGGCTTCCGGCCCGATCGCCGCGCCGCGGTCCGCGGCCGCCTGAAGATCGCCGAAGACGACTACGTCGTCGGCATCGTCGGGCGGCTCGCGGCCGGCAAGCGGGTCGACCTCGCCATCGAGGCCTTCGCCGGGACGCGCTGCGGCACCCTGCTCATCGTCGGAGACGGTCCCGAACGCGAGAGACTCCAGGCCCTGGCCGGCAGGCACGGCCTGAACGGGCGCGTGATGTTCACCGGCGACGTCGCCGACGTGCCGTCCATGCTCGACGCCATGGACGTGCTGGTGTCCACCTCCGCGGAGGAGACGTTCAACCTCGCCGTCCTCGAGGGCGCGGCGTCCGGACTCCCGGTCCTGTATTACGCCTGCCCTGCGCTGGAGGACCTGCCCGCGGAGATGTGCTCCGGAACCGAGAAGATCACCGATGATCCGGCGGAGATCGCCCGCGCGCTCGAGCGGCGGCGGGCACGCGGTCAGGTCAGGCTCCCGGTGCCGCCCGCCGCCGGTCACTACGGAGTGCCCCGGCAGGTCAGCGGCCTTCTCGAGATCTACGGCGCCGCTCCGGCGGCCGAGCCCGCTCTGCCGTCCTCATCGAACACTACGAAGAATGTCTAGGAGTACACGATGCGCAATCTCCTGAAGTCGCGGGGCGTGGGGTGGAGGTTCGGGACAGCCGCGGCGCTGCTGGTGCTCGGCGTCGTGGCGGGAACGGTGTACGGCCTCCTCAGCCCCCGGGTCTACGCGGCGAACGCGGACGTGATCGTCGTGGCGGACAAGGACCCCGGCTCGCCCGTCGCCGTCAACTTCGCCCAGGTCTACGGACGGCTGGCGACGCAGTCGGGTGCGCTGAGGTCGGCCACGGCGGCGATCCTGCCGTCGTCGGTGGATCTCGCTGAGCACGTCAAGGCCTCCGCCTCCCCGGAGACGCCGCTCATCCGGCTCGGCGCCCGGGCCGACAGCCCCTACCGCGCGGTCGCCTACGCCAACACCGCCGCGAGCGCTCTCGTGACGTTCGCCAACACCCATCGCGCCGAGACCGGTGTCCATCTGGTGATGATGAACCAGGCCGTGGAGTCTCCCCGGCCCGTTTCGCCCGGCCTCATGCTCAGCGTGCTCATCGGAGGCGCGAGCGGGGGGCTGCTGGCCGTCCTGCTGATCGCCCGCCAGCCGGGTCTGCACAGGAGGCCGGCGGCCCGTGCCGTGCCGAGGCAGGCGGGGCAGAGCACGGCCGAGATCGTCGAGGGAACCGATGGCGGGCGGGAACAGGCCATGGAGACCAGCCGATGACTCTGGCTCCCGATGTCGACCGGCACACCTCGTCGAACCCGAAGTCCGGCTGGGTGGTGGAGGTCAACCGCGATGACGACGCGTTCATCACCCTGGCGGACGACTGGCGCGATCTCTACCGCCGATGCTCCGCTGCCACCCCCTTCCAGTCGCAGGGATGGCTGGCTTCCTGGTGGAACCACTACGGGAAGTCGGGAGACCTCCGCCTGGTCCTGGTCCGGCACCAGGGCCGCCTCGTGGCGGCGGCACCGCTGATGAGCGCACGACGCGGCGGGCTGCCGGTGCTCCTCCCGCTCGGCGGAGCGCTCGCCGACTTCACCGATCTGCTCCTGGACGAGGAGGCGGGGCCCGGCGCGCTCGAGGCGCTCATCGGAGCCCTGACGAGCCTGCGGCACTGGCAGGCGATCGATCTGGGGGAGGTCCGTCCCGGCTCGGTCGCCCACGCGGTCGCCCAGCGGTGGCCGGGCGGCTCGTGGGTGCTGCCCGCGTCGCTGTGCATGGAGGTTCCGGTGATGGAACCCGATGCCTTCCTGCGCCGTTTCCCCTCACGGACGGCCGGCAAGATGCGCGCACGCCTCCGGGCGATCCAGGCCAGCGGCATCATCGTGGACTCCGTTGGTCCCGAGGCCGCCGAGGCGTCCGTCCACGTGCTGCTGCGCCTGCATGAGGAGCAGTGGCGGGGCCGCGGCGTCAATCAGGAGCATCTTCGAAGCCGGTTCGCGGGGCATCTCGCCCAGTCGACCGAGCAGATGATCCGGCAGGGTCAGGCGGCGCTGCACGAGTACCGGCTGGACGGGCGCGTCGTCGCGGCAGATCTCGTCATCATCGGAAACGACATGATCGGCGGTTACCTCTACGGAGCCGTTCCCGACCTGCGCGACCGCATCGAGGTCTCTCTCCTTCTGCTGCGCCAGAACCTGCATCTCGGTCAGGCGCTGAAGAAGCCGCGCTTCAGCATGCTGCGAGGAGGCGAGGCCTACAAGGAGAAGTGGCTGCCGGAGGCCGTGTGCAACGAGAGGATCATCCTTGGCCGTACGAACTCGGCCCAGTGCTATGTGACCGCGCTGCGCGGTCGTCGAGCCGTGTGCGCCCTGCTGCGCCGGCTTCGGAACCGGGCCGGCACGCCCACGGCGCGGCGAAGGCGATGATGACGGAGAGCACGCCTCGTATTCTGCACGTCACGCAGCCGACCACCGGAGGGGTCGCCGTCTACGTCGCGGCCGTCGCGGCGGATCAGCTTCAGCGGGGATGGCAGGTAGCGGTCGCCTGCCCGGATGCGGGCTGGCTTCCCGCGACGCTCGCCGCCCGGAACATCAGCCACCTGCCCTGGCGTGCGAAGCGGTCGCCGGGCTCGACGATTCTGCGTGAGGCGGCCGAGCTGCGCCGCTTGATACGGCGGTACCGGCCGGATGTGGTGCACCTGCACTCGGCCAAGGCCGGACTCGCCGGAAGGATCACGAGGTCGGCGCAGCCGACCATCTTCCAGCCGCACGGCTGGTCATGGCTGGCCGCCCGAGGCCCGCTGCGGGCGCTGTGCGTCGCCTGGGAGCGTGCGGCCGCACGGCGTGCGGACGTCGTGATCTGCGTGGGGGCGGGAGAGCAGTGGCTGGGACACGACCAGAAGGTCGACGCCCGCTACCGCGTGGTGCGCAACGGCGTGGACCTGAACAGGTTCCGGCCCGCGGACGACGCCGCCAGAGCGGCCGCGAGGCGCGAGCTCGGACTCTCCCCGGACGCGCGCATCGCGGTGTGCGTCGGCCGCCTCACCCGGCAGAAGGGCCAGGACACCCTGCTCGCCGCCTGGCCGCAGGTGCGGCGCGCCTGCCCCGGGGCCGAACTGTTCCTGGTCGGTGACGGCCAGTGGCCCGGCGGCGCGGCTCAGCAGGACTCCTTCTCAGGGGCGCGTCTGGTGCCGGCGGTCGATGATCCGCGGCGCTGGTACGAGTGCGCGGACGTGGTGGTGCTGCCCTCTCGCTGGGAGGGGCTTCCGCTCACCGCGCTCGAAGCCCTGGCCACCGGCCGCTCGCTGGTCGTGACCGATGTCCCCGGTCTCACCGAGGTCGTCGCTCCCGAGGTCGGAGTGCGCGTACAGGTCGATGACGTGGACGGACTGGCCTCGGCCCTGTCGGAGAGGCTGACCGACAAGTCGTTGGCGGACCGGGAGGGCGTGGCGGCCGGGCTGGCCGCCGGGGAGTTCGATGTCGTGGCATCACTCGGACTTCTGGCAGGGGTGACCGCCGGGTTGCTGGAGGGCGGCACCGCCGTTGTCAGGGAGGGCCTGGAGATCGGCGCTCCCGGCCGCTGACCGAACAGCGACCGGTAGACCGATGAGGCTCGCGGGTTCGCCGAGCATCGCCAGACGCCATGCGGACAGTAGTCGCTGATGGTCTGATACACGACATTGTGAGAATGGATCCACTTGTACATTCCGCGCACATAGCTCGGGTTGTCGCCGTTATAGAACATGCCCCACTCGGCGAAGGACATGGGCTTCTTGTGCACTTTTGCAAACTTCGCATGGGCTGCCAGACCATAAGGTTCCCGAATGAAGTAGTCAAATTTTTTCCCGGCGGGCTGGTCGTAGGCGTCGGAGCCGATAATGTCGACTACGTCGTCACCGGGATAGCACATGGTCCAGGGAATGGCATCGATACCTCGTGTGGGGGTGAAATCGAAACGGAATCTCGCTCCGGCGACCGAGCGCATGACCGTGACGATCCTCCGCCAATAGATTTTCCACATGTCTGGGTTGGGGCGGCATCGGCTGCTGTAAGTGGCGCCGTTCATCTCCCAGCCGAGAACGATGATCGAATCGCCTGCCTTCCTTGAGACGAGTCGTTCAGCCAAACGCAGATAATGGCGGTCAAAAGCACCAGCGGCCCCGCCCTGAAGCAAGTCAGAGACGACCACGTCCGGCAACCTAATCTCATTCGAGGCCATCATGGGAACGTTCACCACAAGCATGCGGCGAGAATCCTCTGCCTTCCAGGCCGTCCACGGGTCGAGGATGTCGAAGGAGCCTTCGATCGCTCCCCATGCCTCCCCGGGAAGATAGGTGTGGCCGACCGTCACCGGATGGCTCCCGAGCCATTTCTGGAAACCGGCGATCCGCTTGACCCCCTCGGCGCCCGAGCCGAGAAAGGCTCCCAGAGGAACTTCCCGCGACGGAGCCACGGCGTCCGAGCCGGATACGGATATCGCCAGCGGAACGCCCAGAAAAGCAGACAAAGCGATCAGTGCAACGCCGATACCGGTCTTCAGCATGCTGGTGTCATGCCCATCGATCTTCGCTTTGAACACCTGGCAGCCATCTCTGTACTGTGGTCAAACATTCGATATATCAGGGTTAGCCTCGACTAAGGATTTGTCGGTACTTTCGGTGTCTCCTCCTCACATAAACGGTAGCGGCCTGAACGTGAAGTTCCCGGCGCTCCTCTTCCGCACCCACCCCAACACCTTCCATCACGGGACCCTCGGTGCCATCCGATCGCTCGGCAGGGCGGGCGTGGAGGTGCACGCCCACGTCGAGAACCGGCGTGTCCCGATCGCCAGGTCCCGCTACCTCCACCAGGCCCACCCGTGGCCGCGCTCGGCCGAGCCACAGCAGCTCATGGACGATCTGGCCCGCTCCGCCGCCGCCATCGGGCGCTCGGCCGTGCTGATCCCCATGGATGACGCGGCCGCCATCTTCATCGCCGAGAATCCCGAGGTCGGAAACCATTTCCTGATCTCTCCGGGAGAATCGTCCCTAACCCGTCAGCTCGCCGATAAATCGACACTGGCCGATCACTGCGAGAAGTCTGGCACACCTTATCCAGAGACCTACGTACCGACATCTCCGGCCGAGATCGACGCAGCCGTCGGTCATCTCGGCCTACCCCTCATCGCCAAATGGGCACGGCCATGGCTCATCGCGGCGGGATCCGGTCAGCGCAGCACCATGCTGATCCGCACGCGAGAACAGGCCCATGCGCTCTGGTCGGAAGGCAGCCCTGCCTCACCACTGATCCTGCAACGCAAAATAGCCCCCGAAGCGGGATCCGACTGGTTTTTCCAGGGGTACTTCAGCTCCTCATCCCGATGTCTCTTCGGCGGGGTCGGTCGCAAGATCGCGGCCCACCCGCAGGAGGCCGGACATACCGTGCTCGGAGAGTGGAAGGACAATCCGGAGATCGAGCACGTCGCACACCGGCTCGTCGAGTCCATCGGGCACAAGGGCCTGGTGGATCTGGACTTCCGGTACGACAAGGCCTCGGGGAAGTACTTCCTGCTGGACTTCAACCCCAGAGCGGGCGCACAGTTCAGGCTCTTCACCGACCGCTCCGGCATCGACCCCGTGCGCGCCATGCACATCGACATCGCGAACGGAACGTTCCCCGCTTCGCCGGGCCCGCGGTTCGGCCGCACCTACCTCGTCGAGAACCACTACGTTCGCAGGTCGCCGCGGAAATACCGCCCCAGCGCGCTCGCCAGGGCCGTCCGCCGCGGGGAACTGGCCTGGTTCGACACGGCCGACCTCAAACCCTTCATCTCGATGATCGCGCACAGCACGAATGCGATCATCGAACGGCTGCGGAAGTTCTTTCCCGGCCGCAGCGGATAGACGGACCCCGGCAGTCCTCCAGACCCCTAGAAGAGACGTTAGAAAGCAATAAGGAGCGGAAATGAGCAGCTGCAAGGTCGATTCCATCGTCCTGGGGGCCGGGCCCTACGGCCTGTCGGTCGGCGCCTACTCCAACCACGCCGGGCTGGAGACCATGGTGGTCGGCACCCCCATGCAGTTCTGGGACAACCACATGCCCGAGGGCATGTGCCTCAAATCGGAACGGCATGCCTCGAGCCTGGGAACACCGGCCAAAGGCAGCCGGCTGGAGGACTACCACCGCGACCAGAAGATTCCCGCCCCGCCGGACCAGCCCATCCCCATCGACACCTTCACCCGTTACGGCAAATGGTTCGCCGCCAAGAACATCCCCCACATCGAGCGGACGCAGGCGGTCGCCGTGGACTTCGCCACCGGAGGTTTCACCGTCACCCTCCTGGACGGGAAGAAGCTCCTCGCCCCGAAGGTGACCATGGCCCTCGGCGCCCGTCCGTTCGCCCACATCCCGGAGCAGCTGATCGGACTGTCCGCCGCGCTGGTCAGCCACAGCAGCGACCACCGTGACTTCCGGCGCTTCGCCGACAAGGACGTCATCGTGGTCGGAGCAGGCCAGGCCGCGCTCGAGACCGCGGTGCTGCTCGCCCGCGCCGGGGCGCGCCCCCAGCTCCTCGCCCGTACCAAGCGACTGCAGTGGAACGACGAGCCGTCCTTCACCCGCAACCGAGTCAGCAGGATGCGCACTCCGCAGTCGGGCCTGGGCACCGGCTGGCGCACCTGGGTCTGGTCCGAACGGCCTCAGGTGGTGCGCTACCTCCCCAGCCCGATCCGCAGTCACATCGTGCGGACGACGTTGGGTCCCGCCGGCGCGTGGTGGCTCCGCGGACAGTTCGACGAGACGGTGGAGGTCGTCCTCGGGCAGCGGATCATCGCCGCCTGGCAGGAGGACGACCGCTGCTACCTCAAGACGATCTCCGATCAGGGCGAGGTGCAGATGATGAAGGCCGACCACGTCATCGCCGCCACCGGTTTTCAGGTGGACGTCGACCGCCTTTCCCTGCTGTCTCCCCAGATCCGGCAGAACGTTCAGAGGGTCGGGAAGTCCCCGATGCTGTCGCGGACCTTCGAGTCCACGGTGCCGGGCCTGCACTTCGCCGGCGTCACCGCCGCGTCCACCTTCGGTCCGGTCATGCGCTTCGTCCACGGCGCGGACTTCACCGCGAGCAGGGTCGTCGACGGGCTGACGCGCAAGGGAAGGTAACCCCCTGACATCGCCCGACGGCGGTCGCGCTCCGAGGGTGAGAGCGCGACCGTCAGGCCCCGCGGTCTCTGCCGCCGGAGCGGAGACGGGCAGGTGTGTTCCCTGCTCGAGGTCACGGCTTCCGGATCAGGCGAACGGGCACGTCACCTGGTAGCGCAGCACCGGCCCGGTGGGTGTCTCAGGCGAGGCGCAGAGGAAGTCCTCGACGCTTCGGTCTCCCTCCACGAACCGCTTCAACCACGCGATCGTGTAGCGCGTGACCTGAGGGGCCGGCGAACGGAGATCGCCATGCGCCGCCCCGCGGACCTCGAGGTGCGCCCTGTCCCGCACGCCGACCATGCTGTCGTAGAAGACGCCCGCCATGGTGTCGGCCGGTGCGACCAGGTCCTTCTCTCCGCTCACGATCAGGGTCGCCGACCGGTTGGATTCCCAGGTCCGCTGGGGGTGCCAGGGCGCGATCGCGATCGAGGCCCGGAGCGAGGGCCGCCTCTCGGCCGCGCGCAGCGCCGCCCCGCCCCCCATCGAGAATCCCATGACGGCGAGACGCGACGTATCGATCTCCCGCCTCGCGGCACTGCGCAGCGTGAGGTAGTCAAGGGCCGCCAGCATCTGACCTGCGCGCAGGTCGGGGCCGTCGAGGACGCTCTGGGTCTCGAAGGTCATGACGACGAAACCATGGGTGGCGATGAGCGGGCCATAAGAACTCATGGCCTCTTCTTTTTCCAGGAAGCCCGGGCTGATGATGACGGCGCCGAATCTCTCCTCAGCGGAAGGGACGGGAAAGTAGACCGTGCCGCTGTTGAACCCCGACCCTTTTTCGCCCTTGACCCTGAACTTCCCGACCCGGTAGGGGCCGGCGGCGGTCGAACCGGTGAGGGCGCGAAAGGTGAGAAGCCCGCCGTCGTCGAGCGCGCCGGCCGGAGTCGAGATGACCGAGCCGAGAAGAACCGTCACCGTCACGGCCGCAAGCCTGAGCCTTCCGCGCGCCGAGATTCCGTTGGCCAAGGGGACCACCTTCGTCGAAGACTTTTCGGCGAAGATCGCATCATGGCCGGGCGACATCGTGCTGCGGCACGGCGACTTGACCAAGAGTTGGCCCTTATGGCCGCAGCGCGCGGGTGGTGGTCAAGGCATCCGCGCGGTGACGACGCCGAACGCCTGCACGTCAACTCGTCGCCAAAGGTGAGCAACGATCGCTTCGGGGCCCGAAGGGGAATTCATATTCGGCTGGAATCCGACGTAGTTTGGCTCAGGCGCAGGGCCTGTGACGAAAGAGAGCTTGGGATGAGACGCGTCGCCGCTGCGATCATCGCGTTCGCCTGCGTGATCCCCGCTCCCGGTGCGCACGGGCTGGAAGACGGGGCGGACCAGGTGATCGGAGAGGCGGTGGCCCTTCCGGCCGGGCCCGCTGTCCAGCCCGCGGCCCCGGCGCACGCCACCGTCCCCGCCGCGGCCACGAGCGGAACGACCGGGCCGTCCGTGAGCTCCTCCACCATGACGCCGGCGGAACTCGAGGTGGTGGAGTTCACCAACGAACGGCGTTCGGAGAGCGGGTGTCCTCCCCTCAGAGCGGAGAAGAGCCTGGCGAATTCGGCACGTCGGCATTCCGCGGACATGGCCGCGCACGACTTCTTCTCCCACTCCTCCTGGGACGGCACCTCCTGGATCGATCGGATAACAAAGTCCGGCTATCGCAGACCGGGAGCCGAGAACATCGCCGCCGGATACACCTCCGCGGAGGCGACCGTGCGTGCCTGGATGCGCAGCGGGCCCCATCGGGCCAATATTCTCAACTGCGAGCTGGTCGCTCTCGGGATAGGACACGTCCGCGTCGCTTCGGGCTATCGGAACTACTGGACCCAGGACTTCGGCTGGTGATGAAGGTTGGAAAAGGCAATGGACGGAAATGTCGTCAAGACCATCCTCGAGAGAATGAAGGAAGCGGATCCGGCTGCGGCGGATCGTGCCGACGGCGGGGAACCGTCACTTCTCCAGAGCCTCATGCCCCCTCCCCGCCGCGGAGAGGGCGAGAGCGGCGCCCGCCACGGTGCCAGGCCCGAGGGGGCCATCAGCCCCGAGGCGGTACGTGAGGCACTCGCCACGCTCGGAAAGCGGTGTGCCGAGCTTCCCGCGAAGTACGAGCAGATCGTCAGGCTGCGGCTGGCTCACCCGGCGGCGACGCTGCAGGAACTCGGCCAGATGCACGCCCCGCCGCTCAGCGTCGGAACTTTCGCGGGAAGGCTGCGGAAGGTGACGTCGATGATCGAGGACGAGGGGCCCCTGTCCCGACGAGGGGGGCCCAACGTGATCTCCGGTCTTCGTGTTCTCGGGGAGAGCCGTGACGCACTGGCGGCCGTGCTCCTGGAGGACTATGCGAAGGGCGCGTCCATCCGAGATCTGTCGGAGAAGTCCGGCAGGTCCTACGGGTTCATTCACAAGATCCTGCTGGAATACGGCGCCGAGGTTCGAAGCCGCGGCGGCTACCGGCGGCGGAAGGCACCTGAGCGATGACCCGCTGAACCCTCGCCGCCCCTGACGGGACCGCGGACCCCAAGCCGGGGCCGCGAATCACGCTCGCCTCCTGGCTGGCAGGTGGCCGTGCTGTGCTCCCGCCGCCCCGTCTTGGTACCGATGGCCGCCGAGCGCATCGCTGCGCTCCCGGGGCCATGCTGAGGAATCGCCTATTTGGCCCAGGACTTGACATGGCGGACGCTGGCGCCGGAAGGGCCGGCTTCGTAGTAGCTGTCGCGGAAGCGGACGGACCCGTTGGCGTCGACGTAGGCCGTGCGGATGTGCAGGCTGGAGCCGCTGGACGAGGCCATCGTCCACGCCTCGTCGTATCCGGCGTCGGCGTTCGCCGCGGTCGGGGCGACCGCCAGCAGGGTCAGGGCCGAAGCCAGTGAGACGGCCATGCCACGGAACTTCGTTTTCATCGATGCACTCTCATGAGGCTGGTCAAGGAGCCAGATATGGGGACGAGAAGGCCGGCCCCGCCCCGTGCGGAGGAGCGGGACCAGCCCTGAGCCCGGAAGGGCTCACCTACCTGGAACTGCTTCGAAGTCACGCCCTGCTACGCGACGCCCGGGCACGCACCTGGACACCACGCGCTATGGGCACCGACCTCGAAACAGGCCCTAGTGCGCCGCGCTGACGGTGCTCGAAGAGGCGGCACCGGCGGGGCCGGCGGCCTCGCTGTGGGTGCCGAAGAAGACGCCGCCGCCACCGTCGCCGCCGCCGTTCTTCACGGCGGAGAAGACCTTGGTGGAGGCGGCGCCGCCGACGCCGGCCGACTTGGTGGCCTTGCCGTGGTAGGTGTCCGCCATGGCCATGGCCGGGGCGCCCAGCGCGATACCAGCAACGGCGGTGCCCAGAATGATGCGGTGAAGCTGCTTCATGAACTCGTTCCCTCTCGTCCACGCTGAGAACATTCTCAACGAGGCTGCGGTATCCGCCCTGCCTTCCGGTCCCCCTCGGGGGAGTAGTGGTAAGGCGGATCTTCAAGCTGTGTCTAACCCGTATCGACGGGAGCCAACACATTCACCGAGTAATAGACGCTTGAACATGCCATGGCCTTGTCGATGATCCTATGAGGGCATCGACCGATCCGGAAAAGGGTCACACAAAAGTGTGCCGCAGTCATGAATGGGCTCATCGGCCGAAGGTAAGGATCGATATGCGACTGGAAGAGAACAAGGGCTCTCAACGGCGTACAGGTGCGTTGGTGGGCCTTGGCCTCGCCGTCGGATTCAGTACGGTGATCGCCGGCCCGGCACAGGCGGCGACCGCGACGGTCAACGTCCCGTGCGCTCACGGCAGGGGCGATGTCGCCGCGCTGATGAACGACATCGAGGCCGGAGGCCGTCTTCGCCTCGGTAAGTCCTGCGCCTACCGGGTGACCAGCAAGCGCGGGAAGCGGTCGGTCTTCCCCCTCATCACCAAGGAGACGACGATCTCGGGCCGGAACGCCACGATCTCCTGGGCGGGCACGGAATCCGTCGGTGCGTTGTTCGAAGTCGGCGAGAACACGCGCCTCACGATCGGAAACGTCAGGCTGGGTTCGGCTCCGACGCGGGTCCTGCTCGGTCGCGGTGCCGCGGTCTCCTTCATCAGCACGTCGCGCGCTTCGGCCTCCAGCAGCTCAGGCGGTCCCGCCGTGGCCGGGCCGTTCGAGGTCTCTCCTCTGGCGGGGACCGCCCAGGGCTGCGATGACGTCCAGGGCGAGGGGGCCGGCATGCCCGGCACGCTCTCGGGGACCGGAGCGCCGGGAACCATCACCACGGGAGCGCCCGGCATCGTCGGCGTCCACCCGGTGGTGACTCCGCTGATGGCGCCGGAACAGGCGTCGACGGTCGCGATCGTCAAGGGCCCGGGCTGCGAGGCGAAGGTCCGCGGCCGGGTGGTCTCCTTCACCGCCTCTCCGTCCCCGGTGGCCGAGGCGACCTGCTGCGCGTCGGTCCTCACCACGAACTGACCCCGGAGCGGCCGCGCGACGGCCGGAAGCCGCCCTCCGCGGGAGGCGAGACCAGAGGGCGGCAGGGGGTGCGCCCGAGGGGGAGCAGGCACCGGCGGTGGGTCGGTGGCCGTACCGGTGCTCCGTTTACCGGCCGTTCCGGCGGGTGCGGTCGCTTTCCCTTCAGCGGTTCCGGCGGCGCCGAGGCTGAAAGTGCGGCGTGTCGCTTGCAAAGACGGCACAGCACGGTATTACTTTTCCTTGCACATTAACGGCCCGTCTCGAGACTTTCGGCGGGCGGAGTTGCTGGGAAAGGGTGATTTGCTCAATATGGGCCGACTCCACTCCATTGGTCGCCTGTTCTTTGTGACTGTCGTCGCCGTCGGGTCCATGATGGGCTCGGAATTCGCTGTCGCCGCGGCTCCCCTGGACGCCCCGCCCACCCCGCCACGGGTCAAGCTGTCCAAGAAGGTCTCCTCGGCGCTGGCGAAACCCGAAGAAACGCTGACCTACACGGTGAAGGCCCGCAACGTAGGGGTCGTTCCCGTCTTCAAGCTCCGCCTGGTCGACAGGGCGCCCGCGGGAATCGTCTTCCTCACCGCCTCACGGGGATGCGCACTCACGCCCTCGCGCATCAGGTGCTCCTTCGCCAAGGTGGCCTACCGCTCGGCGGTGACCGTGGTCATCACGGCCCGGGTCGCCAGGACCGCCCGGCCGGGAACGAAGATCAGCAATCGGGTGGTGGCTCGCTACGGCACAAGGACGAAGGTCGCCCTCGCGGCCTTCACCGTCGCCGCGCCACCGCGTCCTCCCGTGCCACCGCCTCCTCCCGCGACACCGCCCCCGGCGGAGCGCGCCGCGACGCCCCGTGCCCTGAAGTCCTGCCTGGAGGGCCGCCCGGGAGCCACCCTGAACGCCGAGGCGCAGGCGGCCCGTCCGAAGCAGGGACGTCTCTGCAAGAAGCAGCGTTCCCTACCGCCGCGCCCGGAGAAGAAGCGTGATCGCCATCTGGTCGCCGGATCCGCCGGCTCCTCCAAGGTCCGGTCGCACCCCGTGCCCTCCCCGGCTCGGCCGGGATGCAAGGCGGGAAAGCGGAACGGCCCGGAACGATGCCCGTGCGCCGCGGCTCCGTCCCGAGCGGACTCCGGCACCGCCCGTTGCGCTCGGGCCCGGCTCGGGCTTCCCAGCACCGGCGGCGCCCACCTGTCCTTTCTCGCCCTGCTGGGCCTGGCGGCCCTCCTGGCAGGGACGGGGCTGACCCTGCTGGCGCTCCGCCTTCCGCGTACAGGACGGCCGTGATCCCGCTCCACGTCATCGCGTCGAGCCGCCGCCGGACAGGCCGCACTCAGCGCCGGAGGACACCGCCGCGGCGCCGCAGCTCGGCATCGCTGAAGATCGATATATGGACGTGGTCGAAGTGATTGGCCGTGAGGCCGCCTCGGTCGGCCATCAGCCGCCAGCCCTCTCTGGCGCGATCGGGGTTCCAGATGTGCTGGCGGTAGATGACGTACTTGATGCCGTATTCACCCGAGTGGGCGGTCGCCCAGTTGGCGATCTCGTACCCGGAGCAGACATGGGGAGCATCGGGAGGCCTCCCGAGACTGGAGATCATGTAGTCGCAGGCATGACCGGTGCCGTGGTCTTGCGGGTCGCCTCGGCGCAGGCATCCCACGTCGGCGACGAGAGGGAAGAGCCGCCTGACCGTTTGGCGGACGGCCAGCGTGCGCGTGGAGTTTCCGCCGCGGAAGGTCTCCCGAAGGTAGGACCGGCCGGCGAACATCTGCTGGTCCGGGATGGTGAAGGCGCTGGTCTCGCAGCCGTCGTAGGGCCTTCGGCCGACCTCGAACGCGAGGCCCCGCCCGGATGCCACGCGCGGTGCCGTGAGGCGGCGGGAGGGCTGGACGCCGGCACCGCATTCCGGAGGGCCGGCGACCATGTCGGAAGCGGCGACCGAGGCGGCGGGCAGGAGTGCGGCGACCGTTACGGCCGTTGTCGCGATGATGCCGAGGGCACGGACTGGAACTTTCCGATGTTCGTCCACCGCGCGAGGATAAAGTCACCCGTCCGAAAGCCCGCAGGTCAAAGGTGATCTTCCGGGAACTGTTTGCGATGACGGCGCGTCCCTTCGGGCGAGCCGTTCCCCGGGGCCGTCCCGCCCGGGTCGGACATGGTACGGAGCCGACCGCGGGAGTACGTCGCGGTACGGAAAGTGTGCTTCGGGTGGATCGTCCGGCACGGCGCATGAGAAGCGCGGCCCACGAGGCCGGACGGGTGCGTCGAGCGCGCGAGGCTACTGGAGCTGTCGAAGGCCCTCGCGGAAGGTGCGGGAGTCGACGTCGCCGAAGAGCGTGCGCTGGACCATGAAACCGTGGATCAGCGCGACGAGGGTGCGGACGACGGAGATGGAAGAGGCGTCGCGCGTGATGAACCCCGTTCGCTGGTACAGCTCGACGTACCACAGAAGGGCGGCGCTGAACTCGGCGTACTTCTCGTCTGCCTGCTCGTTGAGGACCGTGGCGCGCAGAGCGGCGCTCCACACCCGCACGGCCAGCAGGGGAAAGCCCTGCTCGGTGTGGGGGAAGGTGTCGGCGGGCTCGGGCATCCGGCCGAACGCCGTCGTGAAGATACGGCCGATCTCCTTCGCGGAGTCCTCGGCGAAGGCGGTGATCACATCGTCCATGGTGGGGAAGTAGCGGTCGACACCGACGTAGGGGACCTTGGCCTCGGTGGTGACGTCGCGCATGGACGTGGAGTGAAAGCCGTTGCGGATGAAGCACCGGCGGGCCGCGTCCAGGAGGAGCGTGCGGCGGGGATCGGGCAGCGCGTCGGGGAGGCGGTCGGATTCGTGGCGGGGCATGCCTGACAGGGTCGTGGCAGCGGGCGGCGAACGCGGCACGCCGCGCTGTGCCGCGACGCAGGTATGGGTAAGGCGATTGGCTGCCTTGACGCTTCGCGTGATCGGCGGACGTCCGTGCCCCGCACGCAGCGGGTCCGGAGACTCGCTGCGTGCTAGGTCTCCGATGGAGCGCGGTAGACCGCCCAGACCTTCCTGATCCGGGCGCCCTGCCCGGGTGTGAACTCACGCATGCACGCGTCGAAGGAATAGTCCATGAAGTTGTGGACGGGGTCGGTACCCGCGCCGGGGCAGGTGTCCTTGCCGGAGGGGCAACCGTCGGTGGCCTCCTCTTCCGGTGGGGTGTCGGCCACCGCGTCGCCAGGGCTTCGGCAACCGTTCTCGAAGGTGTGGAACACGCCGAGCCAGTGGCCGATCTCGTGTACGGCGGTGTAGCCGAGGTTGTAGTGCGGATAGGTACCGCCCGGCATGGTCCGGTAGTCGATGACGACACCGTCCAGGTCCGGCTCGTCTCGCTGTAGCTCCGGAAAGGTCGAGAAGCCCAGCACGTCGCCGCCCACGGCGGCGCTGTAGAGGTTCAGGACTTCGCGTCCCCCCTGGTGCAGGTGGGACTTGATGGCGATCTCGTTGTCGGCGGGCGCGTTGAACCATCGATCGTTGTCGCTGTAGTCCGTGCTGACCAGCACGAAGCGGACGCCGGTGTCGGCGCCGCCGCCTGATCCGCCGTAGGCCGCGTTGAGGGTGGAGATCTGCCTGTCGACCTGGGCCCGGGAGACTCTTCCGCGCTTGCCGGAGGACAGGACGTGAAACCTGACCGGCACCTCGATCTGAGCGGGTATCGCGATCCGCAGGCGGGCCAGCCGCTGGTTCAGTTCGCGGTCCATCCGGACGACGTCGGGACCCGGCCGGTGGGTGTCGCGCGGTCGGGTGAGCCGGGCCGTCTCGCTCTCGACGCAGCCGGCCGTCGTCACCCGTCTCGCCGTCGCAGGGGCGGCCGCGGGTGGATAGGCCAGCGCTGCCGCGGCCGAGAAAGTCAGCATGACCGCTACGCTGCGCCGCATCCGTCCCCCGAATCCTGCTCGATGTGGCGGTCAGGCTACCTCGGCATGATCGTGATGCGGTGGAGGCGCGAAGTTTCTTGACGCTCTCATTGCCACCGTCGCCGAATCGGGTCGGTGCCCACGCGCGGCCGGAATCGTTTCAGATCTCCTCGGCCGGGCTCCAGGCGCACAGACGCCGCAGCCGCCCATAGACGGTGTCCTTGCTCAGCTGCGGGTTCGCGGCGCGTCCCAGTTCCTCGAGCGAGCTGGTGGGAAAGTCGAGGCGGAGCCACCCTGCGGCGGCCAGGACCTCGGGGAGAACGTCGGCGTATTTCTCCATGACCTCACGCACCTGGGCGGTCTGCGCGGTCGCGGCCGCCACGGAGCGATCGCCGTTGACCGATGACGGTCTCCGGCGCGTTCCCTCGGGATCGGGCCAGGTGAGATCTCGGGTCCGCTGCCACCTCTGAGCGGTCCTGGGAGCCCCCACCATCGACCAGAAGCGCGTGATGTCGTCGTCGGCCACGGCGAGACGGAGCGGTTCGGCCTCGCCGATCTGCGTCGCCAGACCCGCGCGCCTGGCCAGGCCGCGGAGGCCGAGACTCGTCGCCGCGGACGGGCAGGCGAGGGTGGTGGCGGCCCTGCGGGCGCTGGGAGCGGACCAGCTCGCGACGGCCAGGGCCGCTCCGGTCACCGCCGCCAGCGCGCAACACGGAGGGCCGATGACCAATCGTCTGGCCAGGCCCTGGACCGGGCGTCCTCCTTCGATCAGGCCCGCCCACATCGACAACCGGTGGCCCGGATCGGCCCAGTGCGCCCGGCGGCGTGTCCTGTCCCGCAGCCGGCCTTCGGCCATGGTGACCTCGACCGGATCGCCGGCGCGAACGGGAGCGGCGGCGAGGAGGCATCTCAGTGACCGCCATGCCGCGGCGCCGTTGACGGTCACCTCGATCGCACCTTGTGTCAGCTGGCCGCTACAGCGCAGGAAGCCCGCCAGGACGCTGCCGTGCCGGCAGGAGACGCGGGCGTGGAGCGAATCGGCTATCTCTCGTGCGGCTGCCTCGGACCACTGCTCACCCATCTCCGACTGCGTCACGATTCTCCGATCTTGTCCGAGACCCAGGAAATTGTCCCGAGGACCGCCTCTATCGTCCGATCTACTGGCTCGCTGGAAACGCGCGAACAGGGTCCGAGCATCGGTCCTACAGTGGCAGAGATGGCATGGCGGAAGGTGATCCAGAGCGAAGCCTGGGCAATGGTTTGGGCCGCTTTTTCGTCTGGATGGACCGGCCGCCCGGAACGAAAGAGGCCCTTCCCGAAATTTCGGAAAGGGCCTCTGAGGTGGAGCCGCCTATCGGAATCGAACCGATGACCTATTCATTACGAGCGTTCCCCCATCCTGGCCTTCCTGCCCCTTGAGCTGCGCGACGCCTCTCCGGACGTCTCCGCCCGTCTCACCGAGAACCCTGCGGTTGTCACTCAATTGGTCACTCAGAAGAGGGAGCCTGCACCTGCGGCGACGCGTCTCGGGGGCACCTAGAAGCGCTGTGCCCTGATGTTCTCCAGGCTGTTCGCGCTGTCGGGCCAGCGAGGCCAGCCGGGCCTGTCGTTCGGGAGGCGGAGTCGCTGGCCCGGAACCTTCGTCGCGTGCTACGAGCGCGATGAGAACTCATGAACCGGCCAGGACTGCATCACGATCGAGCATGGCTATTCCGCCTTGCCCTCACCGGCGTGACGGCTGAGTGGGTTCTGTCGGCAGACTGGCATCGAACCATTCTTCGGCTCATCCAGACGGAGAACACGAGGGCTTGACGTCGCCGAGCCCGACGGGCCGGTTACGGCGATTGGCGACACGGTCGTGTCGCCCGTCGAAACGGCACGAGCCTAGAAGGGCGGTTCCTCCCCAGTCTCGACGGCGTCGAGGAGGGGGTGGCGCTGATTCCCGCCGTCCTTCTGGTTCGCTTCCGGCTCGACCTTCGGTGCATGCACCTTGAGCCAGATGAACTTGGGGTATTTCCCGGGATTTTTGTCGTCTTCCCGGGCGGCGGACACCCACTGGCCGGGGTAGAGCTGATCAAGCGCCTGCTTCACCAGGCTCATGCCCCACGCGACTGATGATCCATCGCGCTGAGCGTGGGCGGGTGCCTTTTCTGCCAGCATGTGGCCGACATGGCCCCACTTGATGCCGCGAGGGCTATTGATCATCTTGTGGAACTCGGACTTATTGTCGCGCAGGTGGACGATCGCGATCGCGCTGTCGTCTCCCGCGAGATCTTCCCCGGCTGCCAGACTCGTGGTGCTCTGGGGGTGAGAGGCTGCCAGGCTGGCGGAAGCGGCACGCGCCTCGGAACGTCGTTCCTCGACGGCGGTCCGGGCCTGGGCAGCGAAGCTGTCGGGGGCCGGGAGTGAGTAATCGGGGTCGGTCATCTTGTAGGAGTCCTCGAAGCTGAGGACGCGCACGGAGACGGGGTAGGGGCGTGAGTGGCGGTCGGTGCCGGGCGCACTGGACCAGTAAATGCCGTTGCCGACGAGCGGCTCGTTGAGCAGGGTGGCGAGCAGGTCCTCAGAGAAGTGGGCATTGGCCTTCTTCAGAGAGATCAGGTCACCCTGCGAAAGCAGGTGGAAGACGAAGAAGTTATCGCCTTGGCTGAGGAGTTCCTGCGGCAGGCTGCCCGGCTGCTGCGTGATGAGCAGGGCGCCGAGGTCGTACTTGCGGCCTTCCTTGACCCAGGAGACGAAGGGACCGTCCTCGCTCTGGCTGGACCCCCCGAGGACGGATTGGGCTTCCTCGATGACTGCGATGGTGGGGATAGACCTAGGGTCTGCCTCAGTGAACTGGGTCTGATTGTGTTCGAAGATGTCGCCGAGGATTACACCAGCGAGCTGGAGCCCCTGAGAACCACGCATCTGGGAGATGTCCACCACGCAGAGCTTGCCCTGGGACAGGCAATCCTTCAGGGCGCTCAGGAGTTGGCTGTCCGGGTCGTGGAGTGCGTTGACGACGCGTGTCATGTTGCCGATCGCGGCGTTGGTTTCGGCCTCTTGGCTTTCGCTGAGGTTCAGGATCTCCCGGACCTGGTCGCGGTCGGCACCGTACTTGTCGCGGTGGATCAGGTCGACGAGACGGCTCCACCTAGGCCCGTCAAGGGCCTTGAGCTTGACGACGTTCTGTTGGTCCTGCTTCTCGGGCGGCAGCGCGATACCGAGCACGCGCGAAGCCTGCAGTTCCTTGATGTTCAGCTTGACGCCGTTGACGACAAAGGACTGGTAGAAGTCGCTGGGCCCCTTGCGGTTGGTGAAAACTACCAGCTTGTCTCTCAAGTGCGGGACGTCACACAGCGCCGGCCTACCCTTAAAGTCGGGCCAGAAGTATTCGCCATCTGGGTCGAAGATGACCGTGCCGACAGGGGCCTCGCCAGAGCGGCGAGGAACGGTGGGCTGGTGCTCGTACAAAGCGGAGAAAAGCAGCTTCACGAGGTTCGATTTTCCGAAACCAGCGCGGGCGAAGACGAAGCTGCGGCGGGCGACTAGCTTGTCGATCTGAAAGGTTGGCATGATCGCGGGATGCTGAATCTGCATCCAGGAGGTGTCGCCTACGCGCTTGTCGTTACCGGCGTAGACGAACTCACCGAAGGCAAGGTAGCCGATAGGCACTGCACCGTCGTCGGTTTCTTTGGCGTTGACGACCTCGGCGAGCAAATCGTCTCCCAGAAGTGCGACTCGGGCCCCGACGTGCGGGAGGCGGCGATGACTGGGGACGAAGATGTGTTTGTCGCCCTCCATACGGAGAACGCCGAGGATACGGATATCGACCTTGTACTTCAGGTAGCGCTCACGCAACTCGTCAGGGATCGGCCGTTGGTCGCGCACAGCACGGGTGGCGTAGTCCTCTCCAATGGGGGACACCAGGCGTCCCTGGGAGGAGATGGTGGTGATCCGCCCTAGGATCGCCTCACGCTCATGCTCGAGCTGGACAAGTACGAACTGGCCGTGCATGGCCATGGTCTGAAAGTCGTCGTGATGCGGCAAGACGAGATCCGCGTGGAACTCCATGCCGCTCTCGGCAAAACCGCGGAAGGTACCGACGACTTTGTCGCGTTCGAACAGGCTCATGACGGTTATTGCTCCAGTACATGGGGCGGACGAAAGGGACGTTACTCGTAGCGGCGTGCGGCCACGTCAGAGGCGAGCCGCAGGGCGTCGATGACTGGGGCCTTCTCTTCGCCGACTTGGTCTCGCACGGCATCGACGAGCTGATCTTCGATGATGTCCATGTCCAGATCGGCTACGCGAGAAAAGCTGTCAGCCTGCTGGATGCAGTTCGGGTAGAGCGGGATCGGGAAGCCTGCTACGGCGTCGGCCTGCAGGTAGCCGAAGATTGCTTGAGCTTCCTTGTCCTGACGGGACATGACGTCCACGGTCCAGATGGGGTCGCCGAAGTATGGCCCGAAGCGGACGAAGTACATGGAGCCGATGTTGAACTTCGGCTTCTCCCCCTTGGATTCGTCTTCAATGCTCCTCGTGTACTCATCCCACAAATACACCTTATCCAGCATCTCCGAAGGAACCTTGGCGAAGCAAGCGGCACCGTTGTCGAACACGCCGGATAGGGAAATCGCAAGCCGGTAGTACTCCAGGACCTGAGTCTTCTTCGCCAGTCCCACCAGCCACACTTTGCGGCGGTCATCGCGCCGAATCCGTTCGATGGCCTCGTACATCAGCTCGCCCATCTTCACGAACAGTTCACCGTGGAAGATTTTGCTGCGCAGCAGGCCGTCGCGGACAATCAAGGTGTCGACCGCGTAGTCACGGTGGCAAACTAGGTCATACAGGGTGGCCCACTCGCACAGGTCCCGGAAGACCTGCACCCAGCTGGGAGACCTGCCGGACATCATTGGCGACAGGTCCTGGAGCCTTTCGACACCGAGTCCGAGCATCATCCTGCCGAGGGCAGTGCATGGAGTGCCGTCATCGAACTGGCGCCGGCTCAGAGCATCGATGTCGGAGATCGGGGAGACGACCTCCATGCACAGCTCTTTGCCGCTCGAGTCCACGACGCGGACGACCTGAAGGTAGAACGGGTTGAAGGCGACCTTGTTGTTGCCGCCGTCAGAGGCCATCAGCGCGACCGACGTAGCAGCCCGCGGCTTGATCACCCGAACCTCCGAGCGGATGGCACGGGACTGGTCGACGAGCTTATCCAGCTCCGTGCGACCGGCTTCGACCTGGTCGCCGATCAGTTGTTTGAGCTGCTTGATCTGGTCCGCATCGAACATGCCTCTCCCCACACCACGCTCGCACTGTCACAGGCAAGTCATTCACTCGCCCGGCCCTACAGCATGATATTGGGGTCCGACAATCCGTTACGTAGTTCCGGAAATATCTGGGCTAACCCAGCAGCGGACAAGTCAGGTCAGCTCGGCGACAAGATCGATCTCATCGATGGCGGAGCCCGCCTTGCCAAACTGCTCGGCCTGTCGTGTGCGCTTCGGAGGGGTGCCAGCGTGGCGAACCTCCTTGACGACCCACCCAGCTTTCGCTTCCCTCACTGAGGCCAGGAGCATCTGCTCTGGGTTCGTACGCGCGGAAGGCAACGCGCCAAAGCGGATGGCGAGCCGAGCGCCTTGGCGACAGCGTCGGGCGGTAGCGGCCCACACCTCGGCCAGAGCTTGGACGAACGCTTCCTGGTTCGGCTGACGAGCGATCTGCCCGTGCGTACCGTAAGGGACCTCCGGAGGACCCCCGAGGAACCACGAGCGCAGCCACTGGTCCGCAACGTAGGTACGCATGCCGTAGTACGGAGGCGAGGTAACGACCAGGTCGAACTTCTGCCGCAGCCTGTTGAGGGTCTCGACGGAGTCGCCGAGATAGACCGTCCCGCCATGGGCGACAGGGGCGGCCTCAAGCAGACGCTTGGCCCGCCGCTCGATTACCTCCAGCGCTGGGATGCGGACCGGCTCCATGTCGCGCGCGGACCAGAACTTCACTGCGTAGGCCGGCTTGGAGGCGTAGGTGCGCGGCATCTGGTTCGACAGGTACGACGGAACGTTCTTATTGCGTGGGCCGTGCAGGATGCCCAACATGACCGCCCGCAGCATCGCCGCCGTCGGCGTGGTCATCTCTAGCAGGGCATCACGCAGCGCCACGACTTCAAGCAGAGTCTCACGCTCGAAGCACCACTCCCAGAACTCACCCCCAGGAACCTCACCCGACCTGCCGCCGTCGAGAATCTGCCGAGCAAGTCTGACTACGGCTGCGGGCGAGACCTGGATGAGCTTAGCCTGAGCTATGGCGACGGCCACCGGGTTGATGTCGATACCCACCGACGGCAGTCCAGCAAGACGTGCGGCGTACAGCGTGGTGCCACGGCCGCAGAACGGGTCCAACACTCGGGTGGTCTGGGGGTGGGCGGCAAGCTGCTCAAGCGGGAAGTCCAACGGAAACATCGTGTAGTACGGGCAGGCGGCGTTCAGTCGCAGCGCATCTTCGGGCCAGCTAAAGGAGGGAACTGCCGCCATCACCGTCATGGGTGGTAATGATACAGGTGCAGTTACACCCGCGCTACTCGACACGGGGATTAATATAAATCGATACAAAAGGAGTATTGATGGGACCCAAAGATCACCAGGTTAATCTCCAGGTCTCCCTTCTACCTGGGGAGACTATAGATGAGCTGAGGCCGAAGGAGTCACCACACCTTAGTGACGCGCAGCTAAATAGGCGATATGTTGAGGAAGGTGTTCGCATTGTCGTAGAACAAGCCCGCTACCCATTGAATCAGATTCTTACTATGTTCACAGACACCTTTGAGACAGAGTCGGGCACGAGGGAAGCAAAGTACAAGAGGGACCCTGAGTATCAACGACGCCACCGATGGAGCGACGGCCGGAAGTCTAGACTAATTGAATCGTTCTTGATGAACGTTCCGGTCCCCCCGGTGTTTCTATATGAATACGAGCTGGCACGTTTCGAGGTGATGGATGGGCGTCAGCGCCTGACAGCACTGATGGATTTCTATGACGGCTCCCTTACGCTGACGGAACTTCAGTATTGGCCGGAACTTAATGGCAGGACTTATAGCACTCTGCCCAGTTCAATCCGCGACGGAATTGACCGAAGGTACTTGTCGTCGATCATCCTGCTGAACGAGACAGCTGCTAATGAAGAGCAAGCGGCTTTCCTCAAAAAATTGGTCTTCGAGAGGTTGAATTCTGGTGGCGTGCGACTTAGTGGCCAGGAGACCCGCAATGCTGTTTACAATGGGCCACTTAATGACCTTTGCTTGAAACTGTCACGGACGACGGAATTGCGTGCCATGCTGGGCACCCCACTAGAGTCAACCATAGGTCCAGATGGTGACGAAGATTCAGACGATACGGAAATCGTGACGCCTGGGCAAGATTCAGACGGCGTTGAGATTACCAATATGGGGCGAAAGATGTTTGAGTCGATGGAGGATGTGGAGCTCGTCTTGCGATTCTATGCCTATCGCCATCTCGACAAGTTCTCACAGGGCCTAAATCGCATATCAGATTTCTTGGATGAGTTTTTGGTGATGGGGAACAGGTTTAATCCAGTGACACTGGATGGCTACGATCAGCTATTTGTTGATAATATTAAGTTCTGGTACGCGGTTAGCGGCCCAACGGCATTCCAGGTCCAGGGAAGCAGTCGCCATTTCAGTAAGATTGCCTACGACGCTCTTATGTATGCAAGTTCGGCGCTGGACAGGGAAGCAAGGCAGCTGCTTGCAAGTAACGCCGGACTAGTACGGCAGGCAATCAGTGAGATGTACGAAAGTCATGCTCAGGATTTTGCTGGACGGAAGACGAATACGGCAAATGCGCGTCGGCGCAACGATTATGCGATTGCCGCGCTAGGCGCAGCGTTGGCCTCAATCACAGGCTAGATCGACAAACTCATATGATATTGCAATATGCCGAGCTGGCGGTTAACCTCGAAAAGATTCGTCGATTCCTTAGCGTTGGCTCGGAGGAAAGGCAAACAGCTGATCAACGTAGGTTCGCTTACATCGGGTGCATCTCCGCCCTCTATGCATCTTTCGAGAATTTTGCCGAACGTGTAGCTCTAAGGTTCGGCGAGATGCTGCTAGCTGATGCTCCTAGGTTGCCTGCCGAGCAGATGGCAAATCTCCGGCGCAGGTATATACGAAATGCCTCGCTCCTATTGAATCAGAATCTTGGCAGTGGAAGATACCGTGAAATAACTGAGCTTGATGTCGCTAAGAGCCTAGCGTCATGCCTTGATGAATCCTCCCCTTCTTTTGATTTGAAACTCGAACTAATAGCACTTCATAACTCGAACCTTCGCTGGGACTCTCTATGTGAACTGTTTCAATGGGCGGTTCCAGATCTACAGAGCAAGATTTATCGCTCAGATGCAATCGCGAATTGGAATGACTGCACAGGAAATCCCACGCAGGGAGGACTCGCCAGCGCACTTAAGAGCGAATTGGAAGACCTCGTAGAGCGTCGTAATGAAGTTTCCCATAGGGCAATCCCTGAAGAGATTCAGTCGTACGAGCGTCTCATAGCCAAGGTCGATTTTATAGAAGCTGTCGCACTTGGCCTCGTCGCCAGCCTAGCTGAAACGATTTTGAATAGGTCAATTGATGATGGTGAAACCGTCTCCCTCGGAGTGCCGTCTGAATATTTCAGGGGAAATAGGATAGTTGTAATCAACTCCCTCGGCTCGCCTGTTTCGGAGGGCGACTGCGTCCTTCTAGGTGGTGGTCATTCAATGCGCTGGGGGCGCATTCAGGAAATCCGGTTGGAGGATAGTCGAGTCTCGCGTGCAACTGCCGGTGTTGAAGCTGGACTATGCCTCGACTTTGAGGCTAGGAGGGGATCGGATCTTCTTTTGTGGCGAAATCCGAACCCGGATCTTGCCTTTCCCCCTGATAGAATCTTTGGTCGTCATGGGCCGCTAGGGGATATCATTCAATAATTCGAATCATCAAGTCATGAAAGTAGCTTCCCTTGATCTGCCCCGCGTGTGGTATTGCGGAAATCGAGTTGTGGCATCAGGTAACCCAAACTGGGCGCGTGGGGTGCGTGAGGTAGGTTACCCAGAGTCCCATGGCTTTGATGATCGCTTCGTAGCCTCGTGGGTAAGGCAGCAGATGGTGCAGGGGTGGCATGGGGCGTTAGGAGGGCTGCGCTTCGAGTGGCGTCAGCCGCGCCCGGGGGAGCACCATTCGTCGTCCAGGATGGAATGGACAACGGAGTCGCGCCATTGGTCTCGGATCTTGAGGTGGTGGCGGATGCGGCCTTCCTCGATCATGCCGAGTTTGGTCATCAGGCGGTCGGAGACGGTGTTCCGAGGGCTACGCGCTCCCCATAGGCGGTGGAGGTTGAGGTCGTCGAAGCCGAGGTGGAGGAGGAGGGCGAGGAGTTCTTCGCCTAGGTGGTGGCCCCAGTGGTCTTTGTTGAGGGCGAAGCCGAGTTGGGCGCTGGATTGGCCTGGGTGCTGGGTGTCGATGGCCAGGCGGGCGAAGCCGATGGCTTGGCCGGTGGAGGTCAGGGCTGCGGCGAGGGAGTATTCGGTGCGCGGCTCCGCTTGGGCGGCGGTGGTCACGGACTTGATGGTTGTGACGACCTGGTCTCGGGTGCGGGGCTCGAAGCTGAGGTGTTCGGTGACGACAGGGTCGCCGTAGATCTTGAGGACGTCGTCGACGTCGGCGGGGGTGAACTCGCGCAGGACGAGGCGCTGGCCGGGGACGGTGACCGGGTACATGTCTGTGAGGCTAACGGGCTGGGGGCAAGGCTGCCGAGGCTGGGATTTGGCAGAACGCTTCGATCTCCAGTTGCGTTGTCCGGGCGGTCGGCGAGGTTCGGTGGGTCGGGGTGCGGAGGGCCTCATGGACGCGGCGGACGCTGGCCAGGATGCCGCCGATGCGGTGGTCGACGGGGAGGCTGAAGACGTCGCTTAGGGCTTCGGCGGCGCCGTCGAGGTCGCCGGAGTTGATGCGGGCGAGTGCGAGGTCGGCGCGGGAGCCAGCCTCATCGCTGAAAGATCGTTCGCCTGGTTCGGCGTTCTCGTAGGCGGTGACGGCGGCGCTGGCGGCTTGGGCGGCGGCGGCCTCGGCGCCGGGGAGCCAGACCAGGGCGTCGGCTTCGTAGTAGAGCTGGCGGGGGCGGGAGAAGGTCATGATTCCGCCGAGCTGGTCGAGTTCGTCCGGGGTGGTTTGGTCGCGGGCATCGGTAGCGCGGCCGATCGCGGCGTGGGTCTGGTCGGCGTCGCCGAGGACGGCCCAGCCGCGGGCCTCTTGGGCTGCGAGCCACACCGAGGATGTTCCCTGTGCGCTGGCGGCGGCGTCCTGGCCGAGCTGGGCGTAGCGGACGGCGTCGTTGGGCCAACCGGCCCAGTAGGCGACCATCGACTGGAGGCCGCGTGTCCATGCGCGT
This sequence comes from Actinocorallia longicatena, assembly GCF_039534125.1. NCBI lineage: Bacteria > Bacillati > Actinomycetota > Actinomycetes > Streptosporangiales > Thermomonosporaceae > Actinocorallia > Actinocorallia longicatena. Next base: position 193,999 of record NZ_BAAAUV010000011.1, read on the forward strand.
AGGCCGTCGTGGCGGGCGTTGTCGGCGCACACATATCCCGTGCGGGCTTGGGCCATCGCTGAGTGCGGGTCTCCGAGGTCGTGGCTGGCCTTGGCGAGCATTCCGCTGATCGCGCCGGCCAGCAGGTACAGCTCGGTCGTCTCGCTCGGTCGCTGACGGCCCTCCAGGAGCCGGAACGCCACATCCTGGAGTTCGATGAGGTCGCCGAGGAGCACCGCGAGGGGCTGCTGGGGGTAGGCGGCTGCGATTCTGGAGACTTCGTCGCGGAGCTGGTCCAAGGTCTCGGGGCCGACGTTGGAGCCCTCGACGGTCACGCTGAATCGCAGCGCACGGCGTGCTGCCATCTCTACCTGCCTTTCCAGATGTTCTGTCGCGGGAATCAGCCGCGACCTCGACGTCATCGTCGAAATTGGGGAAACCGCCTCGCTGATCGACCGCGGTGCGGGGGGCTCCGCCGGCGTATACGAGGCGAAGGCGGCGTTGCAGCGGAGCAGGACCGCCCGCTCGTGGTCTTCGAGACGGTCCAGGGCGTCCGGGTCCATGAGCCGCAGTGGGCTGGTTCCGTACAGGGTCGCGAGCGCGATGATGTGGGTGGCCTGTGGAGAACGTGACCCGGCGCCGGGGAAACCCTCAATCCGCGAGAGCAACGGCTGGTCCATGACCGCAGATGGCGACGTCTTGGCGAACCGCTCCACCACTTCGGGCTGGGACAGGCCGCACGCCATTCGGAATGCGGCCAGCGATGAGCAGCTCGTCAGGTGCCGGATCTCTCCGGCGATCTCCTCCACGCCCCGGCCTTGTTCGAGCATCCGGGCACGTAGCCGGTTGACGGCTTGTCGTCCTGCTCCACTCATCGCGGTCTCCCCCTGCGATTGCGGCTCCTGAGGTCAGGGTGAACGCCCACAGGAGCTCGCGGCAACAGTACAAACCGGGCGCAGCTCGTCACCGCGACATACGACCGGGTTCGGATCGAGTAGATCCGCAGGTCACAGAGCTGCGAGGGTGCATAGGAACAATGTCTCGAACCCCGGTGACCGGGACCTCTGACAGGGCGTTCACTCGATCCCGAACGTTGCGTTAGTCGATCAGCTCCGCCGCCGCCGGAAACGGCCTGTTCGGAGGGGCTCCCTACCGAACGGTTCTGATCCGATGGAAACCACCTGCCAGGAAGTCACCAAGCCCCTGCACGGGTACGGCGGCGACGCCGAACTCGTCATGGCAAGGCCGGGTGCCGCTGCGGCGCTCGACCTAAAGCTCCTGTTGGGTTTCGTCGCCGCTGAGCCGTTCGTCCCGGTCGCTCGTAAGGCCACCGTTCAGGCTCTGGATCAGGACCGGTTCAGCGCCGAAGCGGTCAGTGACGTGGCGACCATCGTCACCGAGCTGGTCGCCAACGCCGTCACGGTGTCGGTCGGCCGATGGATCGAGGTACGGGTCGGCATCAAGGCACCGTACCTGGTCGTGGATGTGTGGGATCCAAGCGAGCAGATGCCCGCGACGGTCCGGTGTCCCGGCGATGAGGAGATCAACGGTCGCGGCCTGCTGATCATCGCTGCTCTATCTACCGCCTGGGAGATCGTCCCGACCCCGGACCGGGGAGGCAAGAGGGTCGTCGCTTACATGACGGTGTCTGACCCCCCGCTGCCGGAGCCGCCAGCCGCCTGACCGCAGCTCACTGATCGTTCCCGGACGCACGCCAAGGCCCTCGCGGAGGGGTGAGGACCGGCATGCGCACGGGTGCGGCGGCGCGACACCCGGCTTCCCCCGCGCCGCCGCACCCTCCAGCGCCCACCCCGAGGGCGCTCGACCTGACCGTGTTGCACATTCCGGAACCGGAGACCACCAGATGAGTCTCACGCACGCAGCCTCGCACCGATCCAGCCCTGCCGCTGTCCAGGCCGCCATCCGAGGACGCGGCTCATGGGCCTGAAGAAGCTCGCTCACCTCACGCTGCGCGCTCTCGGCCTCCGCCCCGAACAGCCCGAGCACCTCAGCGGTCTCCCAGGTGGTGCCGTGGCAGCCGCACCACCGGGGTCGGTGCGCTCAGGCAGTAGGCGGGTGGCCCGCCTCCTTGCGGATGAGAAGGCGTTGATCGATCGCGCCCGGACCATCGCGCAGCGGCTGAACGCCTCCGAACCCGACTGGTACGTGTCGTTCACGGTCGCCGGGCGTGCCCTGGTGGCGATGCCGCTGTGGGATCCGGGCAAGAAGGTGATCCTCACCGACCGCGACCCCCGCTCACTGTGGTTCCAGATGCGGCACGTAGAGCAGGAGTTCGCCAGCCGCCGTCCACAGCCCGCGATGCCCGCGTGACCACCGTCGGCTCCCGATCGGATCCGGACCGCCTTGGACGGCTCATCGGTGCCTGCGTGGACGCCGAGGTCGCGGATCTGAACCTGTCCCCGGCCTTCCTGGCCTGCCTGACCAGCATTCCCTCCCGGCTGTCCGCCGGTGAGAAGACCATCTTTCGTCTGTTGAGGAGACGACATGCTCGTTGAGCCCGGTTCCGCGAAGACCGAGTTTCCCGCCCCGAGGCTGGTCGTCGTGACCGGCGTGTGCGGGTTCATCGGCTCGCACCTGGCCGAGGCGCTGCTCGCCCGGCCCGGTGTGTCGGTGCTCGGCGTCGATCGCGTGAAGCCTGACCATGACCCCCGTACCGCTCACGTCCTTGCCGCTCTGCTGGATCGTCGCGGCTTCGAGCTGCTGTCGGTGGACTCCGGAGATGAGGCCGTCGCCTCCTACCTCGGTGAGGCCGACGCCGTCGTGCACCTGGCGGCCCCGACCGAAGTGGCCGCCTCCTGGGGGCCCGGCTTTCCCGACCAGGCGGCGTCGCTGCTGAGCTCGCAGCGGCTCCTGGACCACTGCTGGACCGCCCAGGTGCCGCGCGTCGTCGTCGCGTCCTCTGCGCACGTATACGGGCCGGGCGGCGAGTTCGCGAGGGAGGACGTCCCGGCGGAGCCGACCTCTCCGTACGGGGTGGTGAAGCTGGCGACCGAACGGCTCGCGACCGCCTATGCGCGCCGCCCCGGCTCGACGATGAGCACGGTCGCGCTGCGGTTCTTCACCGCGTTCGGGCCCCGCGTCAACCCGAACATGGTCGTCGCTCGCATGTTCCGGGCCGCGATGTCCGGAGAGCTGATGCCGCTGTTCGGCGACGGCACCGCCCCGCACTCCTGGACCCACGTCGACGACCTGGTCGGCGCGGTCCTGTCCGCCCTGGCCGCTCCGCTGGAGGCCGGTTGCGGTGAGGTCGTGAACGCCGCCGGAGCCGACACCGCTTCCCTCCGCGAGGTCGGCGAACTCGTCGGGAAGATCGTCGGCCAGGCGGTGACGTGGCAGCCCGCCGGAGCCCGCGCCGGCGACGCCGCTGGGGTTCGCGCCGACCTCACCCGCGCCCGCCGGGTCATCGGGTTCGAACCCCGCATCGGCCTGCGTGAAGGGCTGGAGGCCCTGTGGACGCACCTCGCCGAAGACGCGAGCCTGCCCGCGGCCGACCGCTGACCAGCGAACTCGACCCTCAACCCCCTGACGCGATGAGGAACCGGTGATCACTCAACAGCTCGCTCCGCCCGCTATCCGTCCCTTCCGCTCCGCGAACGACCTGTGCGTGGAGGCGTGCACGCGGGTCCTGACCCAGGGACGCGCGACCGCCCCGCGCGGCCTGCCCACCAGGGAGGTGCTGGGATCGTCGCTGCGGCTGGCCGATCCCCGCAACCGCCTCGTGGACCTTCCGCCGCACCGGATCATCAACCCGGCGTTCGCGGTCGCCGAGACCCTGTGGATCCTGTCCGGCTCGGACGCCCCCTGGATCCACGAGTTCAATTCCGCCTTGGCCAAGTACGTCGGGAACGGTGCTCCGCACGGCGCCTACGGGCCACGGCTGCGCTCGTGGGCGGGGATCGACCAGTTCGACCGCGTCCGCACCCTCCTGGGCGACGACCCCGACACCCGCCGCGCGGTCCTCACGATCTTCGACCCCGCGCGGGACCTGGCCGATGAACGGGACATTCCCTGCACCCTCGGCCACCGCTTCTACCTGCGCGACGGCGCCCTCTACATGGTGACGTCGATGCGCAGCCAGGACGTGTGGCGGGGCCTGCCCTACGACATGTTCGCCGCCACCGTCCTGCTGGAGCTCATGGCCGGATGGATTGGCGCGCGGGTCGGGTACTGGCACCACGAAGTCGATTCCCTGCACCTCTACCAGCCCGAACACGACGCTGCCCGCCAGGTCGCCGCGCTCGGCGGCTCGGCCGTCACGCCGATGGAGCCGCTCACCGTCCCGTGGGATGGGTTCGACAAGCTCCTCGACCAGGTGATCGCCGGTGAGCGGGTCGGTGTCGGCGCGTGGGACGACCTGGCCGACGTGATGGCCTCCTTCCGGCTGTGGCGCCACCACGACCAGGACGGCGCACGGGAGAAGGCGAGCGGCGGCGGGGTGATGGCGGACGCCATGACCCGCTGGTTCGCCTGGCAGAGCGCCCGGACCGTCGCTCGGGCCGCGTCATGAGCGGCCCGGTGCTCGGGCTGTGCTCCTTCACCCACGACTCGGCCGCCGCCCTGATCGTCGACGGGCAACTCGTCGGGCTCGTCGAAGAGGAACGTCTGTCGGGGATCAAGCACGACAAGTCCTACCCCAAGCGCGGGATCGACTGGCTCCTCACCAAGGCCGGCCTCTACCCCACCGACATCGAGACCGTGGCCCTGCACTTCCGCCACGACCTCTATCGCGACGCCGCCCCCGGCGCGCTCGCCCACCTGCTCCGCCCGGCCACCATGCGGCGGGCGATCCCGCGCGCCCGCTCCTTCCTGACCGTCGCGGCCAACGAACGCGAGCGGCTGGACGCGCTCCGCCGCCGGTTCTCCGACGCTGCCCTCACCCAAGTCCTCCACCACCGGGCGCACGGGCTGACCGCATTCGCGGCCTCCGGGTTCGACGACGCCGCCGTACTGATCGTCGACAGCCTCGGCGAGACCCAGACCACCACCATCGCTCACGGCCGTCTCGACGATCTCGGGGTGCCGTCCTGGGACCTGGTCCGCGCGCTGCACGATCCGGCGAGCCTCGGCTACGCCTATGGCGCGGTCACCCAGCATCTGGGCTGGCGGAAGGCCGACGAGGAAGGGACGGTGATGGCCTTGGCCGCGCTCGGCGACCCCGACCGGTTCGCCGACCTGTTCACCCAGGCGATCCGGCTGACGCCCGACGGGTTCACCCTCGACCCGCGGCTGTTCCCGCTGCGCGTCATCTCCAGCAGATGGCCACGCGTCTCGAAGGAGTTCATCGCCCGCACCTGTCCGCCCCGCGCCCCCCACGAGGAGATCACCAAGGTTCACATGGACCTGACGGCGGCGTTGCAGCGGCGCACCGAGGAGGTGATGCTCGCGCTCGCCCGGACGGCCCGCGACACGACCGGTTCGGCTCGGCTGTGCGTCGGGGGCGGTGTGGCGATGAACTGCGTTGCCATCGGCAAGATCCTCGCGGAAGGAATCTTCGAGGAGGTGTTCGTGCCGCCCGCGCCCGGCGACTCCGGGACAGCGCTCGGCGTGGCCCTCGCCGTCCTGGCCGACCGCGGCGAACCGATCCCCGCCGGCGTCGTGGGCGCCTGCTACCTCGGGCCGTCACCCTTCGATGTGGGGAGGTCCAGCCCCGGTATGGAAGGCATCATTGGGCGGGCCGAACTCGCGCCCGCCCAGCGGATCGCCGCCGCGCTGGCCGACGGCCAGATCGTCGGGGTCTGCAACGGCCCGCTGGAAGCCGGGCCCCGTGCGTTGGGAAACCGGTCGATCCTCGCCTCCCCGCTGCTACCGGACGTGATCGACCGGCTCAACCGGGACATCAAATACCGGGAGTCGTTCCGGCCGTTCGCACCCGTCGCCCTGGCCGACCACGCTCACTCCTACTTCGCCCTGGGCGGGGCGTCCTCGCCGTTCATGTCGATCGCCGTCCCCGGCACCGACCTGGGACGCACCATGATCCCGGCCGTGTTCCACGACAACGGGCTCGCCCGCGTCCAGACCGTCGACGCCGACCGCAACCCGCTGCTCGCCGACATCCTCAAGGAGTTCGACGCCCTCACCGGAGTCCCCGTGCTGATCAACACCTCGCTGAACATCAAGGGCAAACCGATCTGCGGGACCGCCTCCATGGCCCTGGACTGCCTGAAGGAGTCCGGGCTCGACGCCCTGCTCATCGACCGCCGCTGGTACACCCGAGAGGACGTCCGGTGAGGATCGGCTATAGCTTCTGGGGATTCCTCGGCGAGGGGATTACCGACACCCCTGACGGCGGGCGCTCCCACCGCGCCACCCTCATCGACGCCCTCACCGCCGCGGGTCATGACGTCGTGTTCCTCCAGACCGACCGGGACCGCGTAGAGGCCGGCACCGAACTGCCCTACACCTGGGAAGCCCACGGCTTCCCCGCCATCGACACGCTGATGCTGGAGTGGCGGTGGCCGATCCCCGGCCGCAACACCACCCCCTGCGAGACGCCCGGTCACACGTGCGACCTGCACCGACAGGCCGACCTCATCGACTTCTACACCCGTGACGGCCTCCCCACCATCCTGTGGGACAAGGACCGGCAACTCCCCGCCGACGATGGGCTTCGGGCCCTGGGCAACGTCACGGTGTGCGAGGCTGCGCTCCACCCGTCGCCGGGCGCGGAATCGCTGCTGTTCCCCGTCGCCGACGAAGCGCTCGACCAGGCCGATCCCGCCGCCCTGACCGCGAGGGAGCGGCGGTGGACGCTCGCCTACGTCGGGAACCAGTACGACCGTGACGACTGCTTCGACCGGTACTTCGCCCCCGCCTCTGCGATTCACCCCGATCACCTGGTCGCTGGGAAGTGGAACGACACGGGACGGTGGCCGCACGTCCGGTTCCTCGGCCGCGTCCCGTTCTCCAAGGTCGCCGACCTGTACGGGATGGCGCTGACCACGATCCTGCTGCTGCCCGACCGGCACCTGACCTCCGGGCAAATGACGCAGCGGCTGTTCGAGGCGGTCCTGGCCGGATGCCTCCCGCTGTGTCCGGCTGAGTTCCGGTCCGCGGACCGGCTTCTCCCCGACAACCTGATCGTCTCCAGCGGTTCCGAGGCCACCGACCTGATCGGCGATCTTGCCGTCGCCGGACCGGCGCAGCGGGCGGAACTGCTGGCGGCCTGCTTGGAACGGCTCGATTTGATGCGTGCGTCCCGGCAGGTCAAGACCCTGGAAGAACTCCTCACGGCAGGGGCAGACCGGTGAGCGCGTTCCGCCCCGGCCCCCACGACAGATCGGTAGCGTTGACCCATGCAGCGAATCGCGATCATCGGATGCGGCGGATCGGGCAAGACCACCATCGGACGGCAGCTCGCCGACAAGATCGGCACCACGATCACCCATCTGGACGTCGTCTACTACGACGACCAGTGGAACAAGATGGACCCCGCGAAGTTCGCCGCGCTTCAGGAAGAGCTGGTCTCCGCCGACAGCTGGGTGATCGACGGCAACTACGCCGGCACCCTGCCGATCCGGCTCAAGCGGGCCGACACCGTCATCTTCCTCGACCTGCCCGCGACCACCTGCCTGTGGGGCATCGCCCAGCGCCGCATGAAGAACCGCGGCGGCCAGAACGACGCTACCGGCGTCTACGACCGCATCACCTGGGGTTTCATCAAGTATGTGTGGGGCTACCGCAAGGAGATGGCGCCGCGCGTCCGCGAGCTGATCGCCGAACACGGCCAGCACGCCGACGTCCACATCGTCACCTCCCGCCGCGCCGCCAACCGGCTCGTCGCCCAGCTCGCTGCCATCGCCCCGGCCTGACCGAGATAGGTTCCCGCGCCGGTCTGAGTAAGGCGGTGACTCAGTGAGTCACCCGTTCCTCGGCGAGAACGTCCCCGGCCTGTACGCGACCGAGGACCGCACCCGCCAGCGCAGCGACGCGCTCCTGACCGCCAAGATCGGCGGCCGCAACATCAGCGACGTCATCCTCGAACACGCCGACGACGCGAATCTGCCCATCCGGCCGAACATCTGCGACATCGGCTGCGGGCAGGGACGCACCACGGTCCGGATCGCCCGCCGCTACCCGCTCGCCCGCGTCATCGCTCTTGACGGCTCACCAGCAATGACGGCCGCCGCCCGGGAACGGGCCTCCGGCCTGGGCGTCAGCGTCCTGACTGGCGACTTCCACCACCTGCCGCTCGCCGACCACTGCCTCGACCTGGCCGTCGCCGTGATGTGCCTCTACCACTCGCCCACTCCCGCTCAAGCGGTCAGCGAGATCACCCGAACCCTCCGGCCGGGCGGCACCGCGATCCTCGTGACCAAGGCCGCCGACAGCTACCGCGAATTCGCCGACCTCCTCGCAGGCTCAGGACTCGACCCCGGTGCGCGAGACCGCCCCAGCCTGTATGAGAACGCCGGCAGCGAGAACCTGCCCGACCTCGCCGAACAAGGCGGTCTGACCGTCAGCCGGGTTGAGCACGAGACCCACACCTTCACTTTCGCCGACCTCATGCACACCGCCGCCTACCTGGTGACCTGCCCCCAATATGTGCTCCCCTCGAAGCTCCGAGATGCCGCGGCGCTTTCCGAAGCGCTTCGCAAGCGCCTGCCCGACGGCGCCGTCACGACCACCGCCACGATCACCTACGTGATTGGCCACCCATGAACCGAACCTGGACCAAGACCTACTCCAGTCCAGCGGCAGCCGCGGCAGCCGCCGTGAACTACGACTGGCTTCGCGACGTCGGGCAGATCTCCGTCCCCGACCTGATCCACCGCGATGGTCGCGATCTGGTCTTTGCTCATGTGGACGGCCACCACCCCGCACCGGCGGATCTTCCCGACCTCGCGGTTGCACTTGCCCGATTTCATGTGGAGGCCCACCGAAAGCTGGCTGGGGCGGCGATGAACGAACCGCACCCCACCACCAGCGGGCTCACCATTCCCGGCTTCAGCCATCGCCGCGAGCAGAGGTTGATTGAGCTGTTGGCCGCACCGAACCCACCACGCACCCGGCTGACCGCCGAAGCGGTTCGCGCCTGGATCTCCCATGCAGATGCCCTGCCCCCAGCGGTCTACAAAGACACGAACCTCCGCAATATCCTTATCGACCAAGGAAGCAAACCAGTCAACGTCGACTTCGACACCCTCACCCTTGCACCATTCGGCTATGACCTCGCGAAACTAATTGTGTCTGCCGTCATGACCTATGGATCACTCGCTACCGGAACTATTGGCGAAATGCTCGACCGATATAACGTCTTCCTGTCGCAGGCTGCGCTCCGTCCTTGCGCCAAGGATGAGTTCACGGCCTGGATCGAAATGCATCACATACTCACTTTTCCGTACCTGGGGCGAAACGGCTACCGGTATTCTTGGATAGAAGTATCTGCCTGGCACTATTAGTTGGATTCGATCGAATACCAGGGGTCGATGCGTCTCCTTGCGCGCTTGGGGCGGCTCACTTATCCGTAGGGCGAGGTGCGATCGGACTGGCGGTTGAGGGCGATTTTTTTTTTGCGTCCCGCCGATCATGAGGCAGATCTAAGGCCCTGATCTCGATGCCTCAGATAGGTGGGACGGCAGGTTCTGCTGGCAGGTCCCGTTGATCATGAGGCAGGGCGCCAAATCATGGATCCGTGAAGCCGCAGGTCGGTCGGCCGTGGCGGCGGTCGTCTGTACCCTTGCCTCGGCGACTGCCGGGTGGACGGTGAGCCTTCGCGCGAACTGGCCAGAGCTGACCCAACCTTTCTTCATGCTCGGTGCTCTTAGGGGCATCAACATGAGGCACGTCGAAAGGAGGTGGCCCGGAGTGGTGCTAGGGATCGATCCCGAGACGGTTGCCGCGTGGGTCACGATCGTGGCGGCAGGTGCGCATCTAGCCCGTACGTTCCTGGGCAGACCAGAATTCACCGCGACCGTCCAGGTCATCGTGCCGCGGACGGTCTGCGCGGACACCGAGGGCACCGGCCCAGAAAGTGCCGAGCAGGCTGGGGCCAGGCCATGACGGAGCTGGGCCGGAGTCCTTCCCGGCCGGGAGGGCAGGACTTGCTGGATGGAGTCGACTACGAGGGCCTGGCGGCCTTCTTCGTGGCCCACCACCGAGGGCTGCGTTGCTATCTCATCGCGCAGGGATGCCCGGACAGCGATAGCGACGACATCGTGCAAGAGGCCTTTCTGATCGTACGGCAGCGGTGGTCGACCATCGTCTACTACGACCGCCCGAAGGCCTACCTGTACAAGGTCGCGATCCGGCTCTGGTACCGGTACGCCGCCAAACTGCACCGGTCCGGCGGCCGCAACGACCACGAAGGCGTGTTGCAGCTGATGGCCGACCCAGTGGATCACTACGCGCACGCTGATCTCCTGCGCACCCTCGCCGCCTGGTTCAGGCGACTCCCTCCGCAGCAGCGCGCGGTCGCGGGCCTGAGGCTGATCGCGGACCTGTCCGTGATCGAGACCGCCGAGGTGCTGGGTTTGAGCCTCGGCACAGTGAAATCCCAGCTCAGCGACGCCCGACGAACCCTCACGCAATGCCGAGACAACGACCAACAGGCCGACGACAGCCAGCCGGGAAAGGAGCCACCACGATGAACATCGACGATGAGATCCGGCAGATGGCTGCTGCAAGCCACGACCCGCACCGTACGCAGGACGCCCTGCAAGCTTTCCTCGCAGCTGCCCACCGCCTCGAAGATGACCCGATCGACAGGCAGCGGCTTCGAGAACTCGCGGAGGACATCGACACGAGCATCTCCACCTACGACCGGACGTTGGCCAGCCTGGATCGTGGAGACTGCGATCCGCTCCAGATCCTCGACCTGTGTGTCGAGGCCACCGACCTCACCGACCCTGACGGGCTTCTCGCCGACCTTTTGAAGCACCAGCTCGCCGATGCCAGCCCGGTTACCCTTCAAAGCCGTGTCGCCCAGGTCCGCGCACACCGCGCCATCCTCAAAGCCGCCTACCGGAACATCCCGGCAGCGCCACTGCCCGGGCTCCGCGTCACCTCCGCGGACCTCGAACGGGTGCTCATGGTCGCGATGGCCGGCAAGGACCCCTACACGCACCGACACCTCGTGCGCATCTCACGTCTGGCCGTCCTCCTCGGTCAGCAGCTCGGCATGACCGCCACTCAGCTCGAAGCCGCCCGCCTGGGCGGTCTGTTCCACGACATCGGCAAACTCGCCTTGTCCGACGCCATCCTGGCCAAGTCCGGGCCCCTAACCGATGAGGAGTTCCGCGCCATCCAGGAACACACCGAACGCGGCGCCTTGATCGTCGAAGAACTGCCGGAGTTCTTCGACCAAGCCCCCGGCTCGGTACGGGGCTTGCTCGCACAGGAGACAATGTCGGGGATCCGATACCACCATGAGAAGTACAACGGGATGGGGTACCCGGGCGGCCTCGCAGGCGATGGCATTCCTCAAGTGGCCCGGGTCATCGCTGTCGCCGACTGCTTCGATGCCATGACTAGTACGCGAAGCTACCGGGCAGCCCGCTCTGCCCAGGACGCGCTCCGAGAGATCCGCCGGTGCTCCGGAACCGAATTCGATCCTCAAATGGTCGAGGCGTTCCTCATCGCCTACGACACCAACCGTGACCAAATCGACGAGCTGATCCGCTCCGAGAACGCCGTTCAGGACATGACCCCGCCCGAGCCGGCGACCACTGATCATCATTTCCTAGGTCAACCATAGCTAGGCTAAGCACAGCCTGACGCCGATCAGGGCACGCTGTCGCGGCGTGCCCTGATTTGGAGTCCCGGTTGATCGCCCTCGTGAAACTTCTGGGGACAACATCGGCCGGAGGTCCACGATCATCTACATTCTGAATTCGAGCGGCTGCCGGACAGGAAAACGTCCTGGCAACGAGACGCCAACCAGGAACCTACCGCCAGCCGATACGCCAGATGAGAATTACTCGTACCTCGCCTCATGCAAGATCGCTTCTTTCCCTACCAGCGCCAGGCCCAGGGAGAAAGTCGGTTGAGAAGGGACGTTCGGACGTTCAGCAGTCCCGCGTATCTGAGGCAGACCATCGAATGCTTCGGGTCGAACGGGACTACCTTGGTCTCGATGGGACGTAACACGAATAGGTTCCTGAAGAGGTGTTGCCTACATCCTGATAACCGGGAGCAAGATATGGCAACAGGTACCTGTTGCCGACAGCCCTCGCAGCGAGAACCGGCCGCAGCCGGGGTGTACCTGGTGACTCTCCGACGGGAGTCACAGGACGAGGTCCTTGCTGGCATCTCCAGGTTGTTCCATAGCCCCACCTGGAGAGCCACCACATGACTGATATCAACCAAGGACGCAGACGGGCACGGAGAGTCGGAGGCAGGAAACACAGCTATCACGTACGTCTGACCGACGAAGAGAACGCGATCGTGTGTGCCAAGGCGGAAGCGGCAGGGGTCAGCGTTCCTTGGCTGCTCGCTGAAACAACGCTCGATCCGCGACAGGGTGTGGCCGAGAGAAAGGCGCTCATCGATGAGCTCCTGGCGTTGAGGCGCCTAGTTGGGCGAATCGGAACCAACATCAACCAGCTCGCTCGGATAGCGAACGGAACCGGAAAGGTGCCGGCGGAGGCGTTCGCGGCGATAACGGCGGCCAATGCCGCCACGAAGAGGATCTCGGAAGCGGCAGCAGAGATCCGCAACGTGTCAAGGCGGCGCTCATGATCCCCTTCATCACCCCCAAGCGCGGTAAGGACACCGTCCGCCTCGTTGAATATCTCTTCGGGAAGGGACGGTTCAACGAGCACACGAACCAGCGGATCATCACTGACCCTTTTTCATCCTCGGGTGACCTCGTAGTTCTGTAGGACGGCGATGGCCTTGACGAGGTGGCCGGCCTTGCTGGGGCTGCACCGGAGTTT